>DASTXK010000022.1:0-8854 GCA_035765555.1 Acidobacteriaceae bacterium | reverse complement strand
GCGCACGTTCGTTCGGTGCGGCACCGGATCGACATGGAGACGCTCGACCCGCTTTCCGCGACGAGCCTCGATCTGAACGGCATAGGCATCATCGAGGTCGAGACCGACCGGCCCGTCTTGGCCGATCTGTACGAGCAGAGTCGCGCCACCGGCAGCTTCATCCTGATCGATCCGGCCAGCAACGCCACGGTTGGCGCTGGCATGATCCGGCAGATTCTGGCCAAGGCCGCTGCGCATGACCAGACGCCGCGCATCGTGCTGGCAGGTCGCGAACTCGCCGCGCAATTGGAACAGCGCCTGCTCGAACTTGAGTATCCGGTCGTTCGCACGCGAGTCCAGGACCATGGCGTGTGGCGTGCGCTCCACGAAGCCGGAGTGGTGACGCTGGTCGAGGTCGAAGGTCCCGCGCAGGTCGTCTCCAGAGACCTCGTTCCCGAGCCTGCGGCCGATGCTTCGGTGGACGCGCTGCTGGCCGCGCTCGGAATTGACCAGCCGAAGGAGAGCGCATGACCACTTCCCCCGTTGTTCCGTCCTCGCTCGACGAGAAGATCGCCGCTGCCGCCGCGCTGGTCCGCGAGGAACTGCGTGACGGCGTGGGCGACGCCTGCCTGACGAACAGCTTTCAGGCCGAGGATATGGTGGTCCTGCATCTGGCCCGCGAGATCGCGCCGGAGATTCCGGTGCTCTTCCTCGATACCGGCTACCACTTCGCGGCGACCTACGAATACCGCGACCGCATGGCCGCCGAGTGGCGGATGAATCTGAAGAACATCCTGCCCGAGCACACCGTCGCCGAGCAGGAGGCCGAGTTCGGCACCTTATATAAGACCGATCCCAACCGCTGCTGCGCGCTGCGGAAAGTCGGCCCGCTGTTCGCCGCCCTGGAGCCTTATGGCGTGTGGTTCACCGGGTTGCGCCGCCAGCAGGCGAAGACCAGGGCCAACCTTCAGGTGGTCGAAAGCTTCACGCTGCCCAGCGGCAAGCAGCTTCGCAAGCTGAGTCCGCTGGCCGACTGGCACACGCGCGATGTGTGGCAGTATGCCGAGCGGCACGGAATTCCCTTGCTGCCGCTGTATGACCTGGGCTACTCCAGCATTGGCTGCGAGCCCTGCACCAGCCTGCCCACGGGCGACGATCCGCGCTCGGGCCGCTGGGGCGGAGCCAAGGTCGAGTGCGGCATCCACATCCAGCCCGCTGCGGGCCAGGAAGGCCACCGGGCCTGACCATGGAAGTTGCGCTAGGGTTCCTGATCGCGTTCATCATCGCCATTACCGGCGTTGGCGCCGGCACCATCACGGCGCCGCTGCTGATCCTGGTGCTGCACGTTCCGGTGGCCATCAGCGTAGGGACCGCGCTGGCCTACTCGACCATTGTGAAGGCCGTGGTGGTTCCGGTGCAGATCATTCGCAAGCAGGTGGCGTGGCGGGTGCTGGGCATCATGCTGCTGGGCGGGCTGCCGGGAGTGGTGGCCGGATGCCTGCTGTTTCGCCGCTACGCGGCCGTGGGTAGTCATGCCTCCTTTTACGCCGTGCTGGGACTCATCATCGTGTTCTCCGCCGGGTGGCATCTGTACCGGCACTTCCGTCCTCATTCGTTTTCAGGCGAGAAGCCGACCCGCCGCTGGGCCATCGCCGGGCTGATGTTTCCCATTGCGGCCGAAGTCGGTTTCGCCTCGTCCGGCGCGGGGGCCATGGGGACGCTGGTCCTGATGGGCCTGTCCTCGCTCGACGCGGCCAAGGTGGTTGGAACCGACCTGGCCTTCGCCTTCTGCATGACGCTGACCGGCAGCGGCCTGCACCTGGCCATCGGCGCTTTCGACTCGGCGTTGCTGATCAAGCTGATAGTAGGCGGAGTGCTGGGCGCTGTAGCCGGGTCGTGGGTCGCGCCGCGCGTGCCAAGCCGTCAGCTTCGGCTGGCGCTGTCCGTCGGCCTGGTGCTGCTGGGAATGGGCTTTTGCTACCGGGCGGTGACGATGCATGCCGCCGGTCACGCGGCCAGGACGGACCAGTTCGCTGTCCGGGTGTCCGCCGGGCAGTGATTCAAATTTTTCCTGCTCTCCTTTGTTTTCTATGGCTTAGCTGAGGGTCTCGCCTGTAAGTCAGCCTTTTTCAATAAGTTGCGGCGAAGTCAGCCTTTTTCAAACACTTAGAGGGGATTAGCGTCCCTTTGGGTATTGAAAAGAAAAATAATTTGATCCTGCAAACAAAGGACTTAGCAAATTTGATCCTGCAAACAAAGGACTTATAGGCATCGGTCCCTGAACCCGCAGATTCTTCGGCTTCGCCTCAGAATGACGGGTCTGGTATGAGCGGCGATTCAAAGCGAAGTGCCTGAGCTTCTGCAGTTTGTAACGTCATACTCCTTTCCCAAAAGAAGAAAGGGCTGGCGCATATGCCAGCCCTGTTTAAGCTTCGATCTTTATTTTACCAAATGCCAATAATTCAAATGCCATGTCTGGGAAATTTTCCCCCACTCGATCCAAAATCGGGCTTGAGTCCACCCCACGAACTAAGACCTGTTCGTGGGGACCCCGGGGAGTGGGCCACCTGTCAATAATTCAAATGCCATGTTTGGGAAACTTTTTCCCCACTCAAGCCAAAATCAGGCTTGAGTCCACCCCACGAACGAAGACCTGTTCGTGGGGACCCCGGCGTGGGGCACCAGCATTTGCCAGGGAGCAGCTTTCAGGCTGCTCCCCGGTTTGGACTAGTGGCGATGGCCGTTGCCGTGACCGTTGCCGTGGCCATTGCCATGGCCGTTATCGTGATCAAAATGGCCGCCGCCGTTATCGTGGTCTTTGTAATGGCCGTAGTGATTTCCCCGATCGTGGCGGTCGTAATCGTCGCGGTCGAAATCGTGCTTGCGCTCGCCGTAATGATGCCCGTTATCGTGACGGACGTAGTATCCATAAGCGCGTCCGTGGTCCCAGCGGTGGTCAGGCCGCGGGTGCGGGCGACGGACCCAGTAACCGCGATAGTAGGTGCCGCCATAGGCCCTGACGAAACGGTGGTATCCCCATCCGTGGGCGTAGCCCCAATTGGCCCAGGGGCCGACGCCGAGGAAGATTCCGTTATAGAAGTAACCCGGCCCGTAGAATCCCGGAGGGGCGCAGGAGTAAGGCGCGAACTCGTAATAGCCGTAGGGGCAGACGGGCGGTGCGCCGATCTGGACGCTGAGGGAGACCTGGGCATCGGCCTTGGGCGCGAAAGCAAGAACCGGAAGCGCCAGGGCCGCGCAGAGAAGCGCGAGGAATCCGCGCCGGAGGAGGGTTTTTCGTTCAGGAATCATGCTTTTAAGGACACCTTTTGACCGCAATAGTTGTGGATCAATAGCTGATATTGGCACAGGCCGGGATGCCCGGGAAAGCATGAATTTTCGCCAGGAATTTGGTTAGACACCGCCTCTGGCGCCGGGAGAGGTCTCGTCGAGCGGGGCGGTTTCGGCTTCGGGACGGACGCCCTGCTGGCGGACCCAGCCGGGGAGGTCTTCACTGCCGTAGATGAGGCGCGCGCCGCGAGTGAAGGTGAAATAGTTCCAGATCCAATCAATGAGAACGGCGATGCGGTTTCTGAATCCGATGAGGAAGAAGATGTGGATCGTAAGCCATGTGACCCAGGCGAGGAATCCGCTGAGGTTGGCTTTGACCGGCCACTTGAGATGGGCGACGGCGGCCATGCGCCCGATGGTGGCCACGTCTCCTTTGTCGAAGTAGCGGAAGGGGGTGCGCGGCTGGCGGGCGAGGTCTTCGCCGACCATTTTTCCGACGTGATCGCCCATCTGCATGGCGGGCTGGGCGACTCCGGGGAGCTGATTGCCGTCCTGCTCGAAATGGGAGAGGTCGCCACAGACGAAGATTTCCGGGTGCCCCGCCGGATTGAGTGTCTGGTTTACGATGACCTGGCCGCGGCGGTTGGTCTCCACACCCAGCAGTTTGCCGAGCGGGGAAGGCTGGACTCCTGCGGCCCAGAGGGTGACGACGGAGTCGAGGCGGCGATCTCCGGCGGCGACATAGCCGGGCTGTACATCGGTGATCTGGAGGCCGGTGTAGACCTCGACGCCGAGCGAGGTAAGCTGCTCGACAGCCTTGCGGGAAAGCTCCTCGGGATAGGCGGATAGGATGCGCGGGCCGCCTTCGATGAGAAAAACGCGGGCTTTGGCCGGGTCGATGTGGCGGAAATCGTGCCGCATATAAAGCTTGGCAATGTCGGAAATGGCCCCGGCAAGCTCGACTCCGGTGGGACCTCCGCCAATGACGACAAAGTTCAGCGGAGGATGGGAGCCGGTCTCGAGCATCTGGCGCTCGGCAAGCTCAAAGGCGAGCAGGACGCGGCGGCGAATCTCAATCGCATCCTCAATGGTCTTGAGGCCGGAAGCCTGCTCGGCCCACTCGTCATGGCCGAAATAGGAGTGCGTCGCGCCAGCCGAGACCATGAGGTAGTCGTAATCCATGGCGGCGCCGCTTTTGAGATGGACCTGCCGCTGGTCGAGGTCGAATCCGATGACCTCGTCCATCAGCACCTCGATGTTCTGCTTGTGGCGGACGATGGTGCGGATGGGCGAAGCGATGTTGGCGGGCGACAGCACGGCCAGCGCCACCTGATAAAGCAGCGGCTGGAAGGTGAAGTGATTGCGGCGGTCGATGATGGTGATGTCGACGGGAAGATCGGCGAGGGCCTTGGCGGCGTGCGTGCCTGCGAAGCCTCCGCCGACGATGACGACACGCGGGCGATGCCCAGCGGCTGGTGGAATCTCAACTCTGCTTACGGGCGCGGTCCCGGCCATTCTTCCCCCTTGCATCCACCATGTTAAGGGATGCGGCGACGGGATGGGCCGGAAGGCGGGCTGGCGGATTTCCGGAAAAAAGAAAAATGGGACGGAGGGTTGGCTCCGTCCCATTGTGGCTGGCGTGCGGATTAGTGCGGGTTATTGTCGTGCTGCTCATGCCCGCGCCCGGGGTTATTGCCCGAGGAGCGGCCGCGGTTCTCCTGCGCCTGCGGACGGGGTTGTGGTCTCGCCTCGGGGCGAGGTTGCGGTCTCGCTTCAGGACGGGCTTCAGGGCGGGCCTGCGGCCGGACCTGCGTTTGCGGACGGTTGTACTGCTGCTGCGGACGCGCGTTGTTGTTGGGCCGGTTGAAGGGCGCGATGCGGGGAGCGTTGTCGGGCCGCTCATTGTTGTTTGGGCGGTTGAAGTTAGGCCGGTTGGTGTTCGGATTCGGCCGGTCATTATTGTTTGGGCGGTTGAAGTTAGAATTTGGCCGGACGTTATTGTCTGGCCGGTTGAAGTTGGGCCGGTTGGTGTTCGGGTTAGGCCGCGGATTGTTGTCTGGCCGATTGGTGTTGGGCCGCTGAGTGTTTTCCGGACGGTTCGTGTTTGGCTGGTTGAAGGGCCGGATGCGGTTATTGTCGCTGGGCCGATTGTTCGGCTGATTGGGCCGGTTGTTCGGCTGGTTCAAATCGGGGGTGCGCCGCACGTTGGTGTTCGGGCGGTTGCGGTTAAAGTCCGGACGGTTGGTATTGCGGTTATCGTTCGGCCGATTATTATTCGGGCGCGCGTTATTGTTCGGGCGGTTCGTGTTGTTCCGATAGAACGGCGCAACGCGCGGGTTGTTGTTGGGCCGGTAATTCCGGTTAAACGCGGGATTGCGGCGGCCGCGCACCTCAATGGTGCGGTTGTATTGCCGGGCCCGGGGGTTGCGGTCGAAGCGGCCATAGTATCCGTGATTGCGGACGTGCGGGCTGCGGGAGATGTAGACATTGCGGTTGTAGACGATGGTGCGGTTGCGCCACCCCATGCCCCAGTTGTGGTATCCCCATCCCCAGTTGTTCCAGTGGCCAACGGCGATGCCGATTCCGAAGCCGAGGCCAAGACCGGAGGCGAAGAAGAACCCGGCGGGGCGCGGCCTTACGTAGTAGCCGCTCCAGGGAGAGAGTGGCGCGCCATAGACGGTCCACGGGTCGTACCACGGAACATAAACGACCTCAGGATTCGCGGGCGCGATCACGATGTCGCCAGGCTGGTATTCCACCTCGAGCTGCTGCGTAGAGCGAAGATTGCCGGCCTCGTAGGCGCGCTGGCGCATCTCCTGCACGGCGTCCATGACGTCCTGCGGCTGGTTGTAATAGGCGTTGCCGAGCTGGCTGGCCCAATCAAGGTTGCGGTCAAGGTTCTCGAGGATGGAAGGAAAGGCGATGAGCGCCTTCACGCTGGGGTCCCAGTCCATGTTGTTGACCATGTCGCCAAGCTGGTCGGGAGACGCTCCCTGATTGGCCTGAAGGAAGCGGTCGGCATCGGCGATTTCGGTCGGGTAGGTCGAAGCGGCCAGAATCTGCGCGACGAGTGAGTCGGGGTACAGCGCGATGGGAGCAACGAGCTGGTTCAACTGCTCCGGCGAAAGGACGTTGTAGCTTTCCGGCGGCGGCCCCTGGTCCTCATCGTATTGATCAGGGTATTGCTGATCTTGCTGGTCTGGATACTGATATTGCTGCTGCTGGTCGGGCGGAGGAGGTGGCGCGGCCTGGGCAAAAGCATAAATGTCGCCCATTCCGAGCGGGACCATCAGGTAAGCGAGCGAGCAGGCCAGGAACTTCCGGCCCAGATTAAGGGTGAATGCGCCAACACGGACGCTGACGGGCTTGTGGATTGTATTGTTCATAGTTGGCCTCATCTTTCGGGCACCTCAAATACCACTCCTTAAGACACAGAAAGAGTATGCCGAGTTGCGCTCTTAAGAAAGCCATGAATCTACATGGGCTTGCAGCGTCGCCACGGAGAGGGCAAGCGGATGAACGATTACGAAGGGATGTTGGGGATTGCGAGAGATTCCGGCGGGGCGAGAAATCGCAAGATGGAATCTCGGCCCCGGACCCGGAGTGACTTAAAGCCCTCTAGGAGGGCTTGGTCAGGAACTTGTCGACGACCTGCTCCACATCCTGGAGGAAGAAAGCCGAGGAGGCGCTTCCGAGCGAGACATGGGCGGGGCGCTGGCCGAGCGCGCTGGCGATGTCGTTCCAGCGGAGCAGCGGCGAGGTTGCGGGCAGAGTGATGGGACCACGCTCCTCGACGGCTTCCGGCAGAATGAAGTAGACCATCCAGATGGCCAGAGCGGAAAAGGCCGCGACTTCCAGACAGAGATTCGCGCCAGACCAGATTGAACCCGGTTTGGAGTACATGAGAGAGCAAATCATCTCACCGGCAGCTTCCAGCCCGAATCCCAGGCCGATGCCAAAGACCCGTCCGCGGAAAGACCTGCCCAGGCTATGCACGGAGATGGCAAGGTAAGCCAAAAGGCAAATTTCCAGAATCGATACGCAGCGAACCATCTGCGCGCCAACAGCCGCGAGCATGGCGTCGCCGGAAGCATACTGGTGGAGAGGGAGAATCGTGGTCCCGAGCAGAACGACTGCGGTTGCGATACCCACCCAGCGGAACGCGATCAGGCCGAGGCGCTGCAGTCCGGGAACAGGCTCCAGAACGGCCTTGAACACTTCCTGAATGGCGAAGAAGATTGCGACGGCCCCAATCAGGTAGCAAGCCCAATAGGCATAGATATAGGTGAGGGTCTGGGTCTGTACGCTTACCGCGAAGAAGTGCTGCTCTTCCAGGATGAAGAAGAGGCCGGCATCGGTGAGGCAGCGAAAGCCGAGGTAAGCGGTCACGGCGGGGAAACGCTTCCATGATCCCGCTCGTACAAGGAGGAGCAGGGCCAGAAAGGTCATCCACGGTTCAAGGGCCGTAAGGACGTGCAGGGAAGAGTTCATCCAGATCATGAGGCGCACCTGTATTGAATCAGGCTAACATCATAGCCCGTTCGGCCAAGCGCCTCAACTGGAAAATGATTGAAGGCTGTTTATTTTTGAAGCAATTACTTGAGCCCGCCAGTCCCTCGGATGTCGCAGGTGCTCGGTCCGCAGGTCGGCAGAGGCATGATTCCGGACACAACCTGGTGGCTGAGCGCGGCCGCCTGGGCCGGGGTGGAGTGGTTGGGAGCGAACCCGGCGATGAGTCCCGCGACGGCGAGCGAGAGAATGGAAGCACGGACAAACAGTTTCATTGTGGTAAACCTCGTAGTTACTTAGAATTAATTACCTGGATAATCCCGACAAAGCAGAGTATACTTGCAAAATGGCCTAAATGTCTTTAGGTTCAGTAATATATATACTATTAAACAACACAGTAACCGAAGTAACAACAGTGAGAAAAATTACTCTCCTCCGCCTGATGACTGGAGAAGAATGACCTTATCGTCATGGGCAGATTGTCCCTCTTACGGGACGGAGACGGATGGGAGAGATGCAGGCATGCGGAGCCGGGTTGTCCGGCGGGATGTCTCCAGGGGAAATAATTTTGTGGATATCGTTTGGAAAAATTTCCCCTGCGATCGGCGGGCTTTCTCAGCCCGAATCGGAACGTTACTAAAGTGTAGCTACCTCCGGGTGCGGGCTATCTCCGGAGCTTCGTCCCGCTCGCCGGAGTGGGCTTCCGGCTCCAGATGGTTGACGGTGAGGCCGTCTTTGAGGATCTGGAAGGCCTGGGCAGGGGTGTCGGCGGTCTGGAAAAGGTCGAGGTCGCGCGGTGAAATCGCTCCCTTGTCGACGAACCCGTTGAAGTTGATGACGTCTTTCCAATAAGAAGAGCCGTAGAGAACGACCGTGATCTTTTTGGCCAGCTTCTGGGTCTGCGACAGGGTGAGAATCTCGAACATCTCGTCCAGCGTGCCGAAGCCCCCGGGAAAAACCACCAGCGCTTTCGCCAGATAAGCGAACCAGTACTTGCGCATGAAGAAGTAGTGGAACTCGAAGTTAAGCGAGGGCGTGATGTAGCGGTTGGGGTACTGCTCGAAAGGCAACCGGATGT
>DASTXK010000021.1:0-7496 GCA_035765555.1 Acidobacteriaceae bacterium | reverse complement strand
GTGCTTCCAAGCAGCACGGCTCCGGCCTCAAGGTAGAGGGTTACGTTGCTCTTGAGAACGATGGTGCCGGAGCGATAAGTCCCGGGGCGGAAGTACACCATGCCGCCACCTGCCTTCGTGCAGGCGTCAATGGCGGCGTTGATGGCGGGCGAGTCGAGGGCCTTTCCGTCTCCGACGGCCCCGAAGTGCGCGGGATCGAACAGCGGCGCCTGACCGTTCTGCTTTCTGGAACCACCGTAAGCATTGACCGCCGCAGAGGAGGCCAGCGCGCCGGTCAGCAACATCAATTGTCGTCGATTCATCGTGGGCCTTGTTTTTTCGGACAGATTTATTTCTTGTTGGACGAAGTTTCCGCTGCGGAAGCCGCGTCAAGTGGCTGAATGCGGAAACGTGCGCCAAGCGCTTTCTCCAGATCGGGCAGATCAAAGTCGCGGAGAACTCCGGGGACGATCACATCAGGATCGACTTTGCCGACTTTTTCCTGCGTCATTGCCAGATAAGTGAACGGGGCCTTGTCGCAAACAACAGCCTTAATGCGCGGCTCGACCAAGGCTGCGAATAGACCGAGATTGGTGGCCTTCCCGGTGGCGCGCAGCGATATGGAATCGGGTCGCACGTCGGGCCGCGATACAAGATAGCGGAATGCGCTCAGCACATCGCGGGTTTGCATGGCTGGCATGGATGTGCCGGTAAGGATCGCGCGCATGGGTAGCTGATAAGTGCTCGGGTATCCGGAGTCCATCGTGAGGGGCGGCGCGCTCTCTCCCCAGCCGCGCGGATCAATCGCGAGCACGACGTTTCCCTGCCGCACAAGCTGGTCGATTGCGCCACCTGGGGCCGCGTCCGCGGCCATTCCGGCTGGGTTGAGATAAAGAACCGCCGGATTGTGGCCAGAGGAGTCGGGAGGGCTGAAAACGAGGCCGGGAACAAGGATTCCGGGCTCGGAGTGGATGTTGATTTTTTCAATGTGAACGCCGTCGCGGTCGAGCGAGCCGACCGTGTCAACGGCGGGAGCTTCGGCTTGCTGGGGGAGGGAGAGAAGTTTGCGAACGGCAATCGCCAGTTGCTTTCGGCTTTTCGGCTTTGCCTGCGCCCGGAGACGCTCGGCTCGCGCAGCAGTAATGGCTTGGACATTCAGCGCATCGGAATAGCTTGAGAGCACCTGCCCGGTGGGCGTCGCATTGAGATCGGCTCGCGTGTTGAGATGCTCAACGAGGTCTGCGCCGTCGTCATTGGCGCGGCCTTGAAGCCAGCGCGAAAGCCAATTGTATGCGGCCCCGCGGCGCGGCGCGGACCAGCCGTGCTCATCCGCATATTCAAAATAGCCGAACTTCTCGCCCGCACCCATCAGGGTAAAAATCCGCTTGGCTTCGTCGCGTGTCTGGCGCGCGCCCGCGATGGGGAAGAAATCGTATGTGGCCGTCTCCTCAAGGGCCGGGCGCGGGGCAATCGCTATAAGGAAATCGCCAAAATCCAGGTGGTCCGCCAGGAAATCTGTGAAGACCTGCTCCGAGTCCTGCGGGCCGGGGCCATCCCAAATTGCCTTCGACGAATTGAGATAGCAGGATATGACGGCGACCGCCACGCGCTGGTCCATGGCGGCAATGTAAGCCGACTGCGTGCCTCCGCCGGAATTCCCGGCAGTAGCGATGCGGGACTTATCGACATCCGGCCTGGACCGCAGATAGTCGATTCCGCGAATGCCGTCCCAAATGAAATAGCGCGCGATGTCGGTCCCGGTTAGGAGGGCCGGCAAGCCGTCGGTCATGTGGTCCATGGTCCCGCCGGGGCGCAGAAACGGGCGATGCGTCTTCGGGTCCAGATGCTGGATGCGCTCGCCCTGGCCCAGTGGATCAATGGCAAGCACGAGAAAGCCACGCTTTACGAGAGAAATCCAGACCGTCTGGTAATTGCTGAACTCTTTGCCGTCGGGGCTGTGCCCAGCGACACCCAGCACTGCGGGATAGGGCTTGTGCGCGTTCTTGGGAACGTAGACGTCAGCCGTCACATAAAAATGAGGAAGGCTCTGGTAAACGAGCTTTTCAATCGTGTAGTCGGGCCGGTCCACGGTTCCGGTAATCTTCGCGTGCAGCGGAGTCCTGTCCGGAAAGCCACCGATCTCCTTGAGAATGGTTTTTCTGATGTAAACCTGGCGCTTTTGGACTGCACCCTTGTTCTGAATTGCGGCAATTTCGTTTTGCCGCTCGGCAATTTGGTGATAGGCCCGCTGGTCGAGGTACTTACGGACCATTTGGCCGAGATTGTTATCGACGGTGAGCGACTGGCTTGAAGCAGTGCCACAAAATAAAAACGTGGAGGCGAAGGCGATGGCCAGAGCAGGGAGCGACTTGGTCGTGTTCATGCGATCTCGATTTTAAAAAAGGGACCTGGCCTCCCGAAAGAAACCAGGTCATTCGGCTCCAAACTAATTAAAAGGTGTACTTCACCGCAAGTTGCATCCTGCGCGGTGATGAGCGCACGCCCGTGATCCGCCCGAAGTCCCTGGAATTGACCTTCTGGTTCGGATTGCCGTAGCTCACGATATTGAAAACGTTGTATGCCTCCGCTCGGAAGGAAAGGCGCTGGCTTTCCGTGATGGAAAACGACTTGAATGCGGCGGCATTATAGGCCTGGTAGCCGGGGACGCGCTCCGACCTCGGCCGTGCATTCGGAATAACACCCAATGCCGGGAACCCATACGCGCAGACTCCGTCGTCCACCCCAGGGTTGGTGCATCCCTGCGTGGAAGGATCGTCGCCCCACCACTGGTCGATGCTGCGGTGATGGACTTTGAGCGGTCTGTAGTGGACGGCGCGCGCTTGTCCGCCATGCACGCCGGTATTGTTCTTGCCGGTCGCAATCGTTGTCGGAATGCCGGTAAATGCGGAGCCGGTCATCGAGACCTTCCAGCCGCCAATGATCTCATCCGCGAACCGGTTCACGCTGTTTCCAAACATGCGCCCGCGGCCAAAGGGCAGTTGGTACGTCATGTGAAAGTTCACGTTGTGGGTCGCATCCGTAGGAGCGGGCCCGTACTCCCAGTCGAGATGCCTGGGGTCCGCACCATAGGAGCTATTGCCGGCAACGTCCAGATTGCTTCCAAAGAAGCCGGTGGCGTTTGTCATCGATTTGCTGTAGGTGTAGTTAACGGCGAACTGAAGCCCCCGCAACAGGCGCTGCCGGAAGGTCGCCTGGAGCGCATTGTAGTTCATCATGGCATCCGAATTCGTGATCGGGAGAGACCCACTCTGACCTACCAACTGGTAGTAGGGCGACTTGTTCACCGCAAAGCACTGGGCGCTGTTATAGGCCAACAGCGTCGTGCCTTTAAAGCAGGGCTCGGCCTGCTGATTGCCCTGGCTCGCGTTGATGAGGTGGACTCCCGTTTCTCCCAGATAACCGACCTGGATCGATGCGGTGTTGCTCAACTGGTATTCCGCGGTCAGGCTGAATTCGTTGATAGTGGAAGGACGAAGGTGGTGGTTCCAGGCGCGGATGGTGACGCCGCACTTGCGGTCCGTGAGCGTGTCACAGTCGGGGCTGTGAGCGGAGAACGCCGTCTCCGCATTGGTGAACTCCCCTGTGTTGGTGGCGCTGGTGGGAGCGCCACCCGTGTACTGGACGGCGGTCTGCCAGGGAGGATTGATGATGAGCCGCAGGTTTGCGCCTGTGCCCGCCAGGAACGTCGTGCTGCCGAAAGCTCCGCGAACCACCCAGCGCTGTGCGGGGTTGTATGAGAAGCCAAGGCGAGGCATAAAGTTGGTCCACACCGGCTTGTAAAGCGCGCGGCTGTTGCCGTTCTGGCCCGCCAACTCCAGTTCGCCGGTTTGCAGGTTCACGTTCGACTGCTTGTTTTTGACTTCATAAATGGGCTGGTCGTATTCCCAACGAACTCCGAGATTCAAGGTCAGGTTCGGGCGGATCTTCCAGTCGTCCTGGGCAAACACGGCATCACGCCACTGGCGCTGTCCGGCATAGCCGGCCACCGTGCCGCGGCCCATGCTGAAGACACGGTCCATGTTGAAGTCCGCGACACCATACCCGTCGGCCTTGGGCGTACTGCTGTTGTTTTTGATGAGCGGATTTGAGGTGAAATCGCCGGTGTAGGACATGGATCCAGCCGCACCACTGAGTCCGCTGTAGATGATGTTCTGCTGGTAGCGGATAAACTGTGCTCCGAACTTGAAAAGGTGGCGGCCCTTCTGCCAGGTGAGATTGTCGCCATAGGTGAAGTCGTTCTCAACCATATCGGAATAGGTTCCCTGATTGCCGAGAGCGGTAATGCCGCCGATGTTCTGCTTGGCGAAGCCCGGCACCTGATTGCCGCCGGCGATCCCGATCACCGCGTCACCATTCATCTCGAAAACACCGGTTGTGTCTTCAGGGACGCCCTGATTCCAGACCACGCGGAAGAATCCGGCGCGGAACTCGTTGATCAGAGATGGGGTGAACGTGCGGACGTAGTTGAGTGCAAAAAGCTTGGTTGGATAGGTGCTCTTTCCCGGAAATGTAATGGCCAGCGGCGAAATGCCCATCGATCCGGCATCGCTTTGGCTGTATGAACCAAAGAAGCTGTCCTTGTCGCTGGCCTTGTAGTCCAGCCGGACATCGAACTGGTTGTTGTACTCGCGGCTGGCGTCCGGGCCATGATAATTGCCGCTGGTCGGCGAGCCGGGCGTAGGCGCATGGTTTGGCAGCGGATAAACATCCGGGTGCGAGTACATGAACTGTGCCACCGGGTTCGTGATGGGCACGTTCTGGTTGTTCACAAATGGCGCGTAGTTGTTTTGCGAATCATAGAGCTGGATGAGCCTGTTGGCGGTGCAGGCAACGCCGGGAATGCACATGAGGGCGGGATCAAGAAGTTCGGAAAAGTCGCCCTGCCGCATCTTGGCAGTCGCCACTGAAGCCACTCCTGTGCCTCCGGTGTGGTACCGGTCTCCCTGATAGTCACCGAAGAAAAAGAACTTGTCGCGGAAGATGGGGCCGCCAAGTGTGGCTCCGAAGAGGTTGTTGCTGGCGCTGCCTTTGGCGATGCCATTCCGGTTGTTGCCCCAGCTGTTGGCGTTGAACATATCATCCGCGCCAAAGTAGTACATGCTGCCGTGGAAATGGTTGGTGCCGTTCTTGAGCATCGCGATCACGGAGCCGCCGTTCACGTTTCCATATTCAGCCGGAGCGTTGGCGGAGATGATGCGGACCTGCCCGAGAGCGTTCGGAGCGACGTTATATCCAACCAGGTTGGCGACCGTCTCATTGATTTCAATGCCGTTCAGCAGAAAATTATTGTTCTGGGCGCGGTTGCCGTTAATGGACAGAACCGAGCCACCGATGATGTCGCGCACCCGGGCATTACTCCCGGTAAAGCTGCCGGGATTCGTTGTGATGGCGCCGGGGGTGTAGAGCGCGAGTTCCTGGAAGTTACGGCCCTGAAGCGGAATGTTCTCTATGGTGTGGGTATCGAGCGTGGTTGCGATTTGCCCGTTCTCGGTATTAAGCAGAGGCGCCAACGCCGCACTCACGGAAACCTTTTGTGTGGAACCGGCAACTTCCAGCCTGGCGTCGAACTTGGCCACTTGTCCGACTTCCAGAGCGAACGGCCCCATGGTCTGAGGGGCGAACCCATTTGCGCTGACCGTCACGTTATAGTTGCCAATGGTCAAAAACCGGATGCTGTAGGCGCCGTCATTGTTCGTTTTGGTCGTCGTATGGACGCCGGTCGCAATGTCTGTCGCAGTCACAGTCGCACCGGGAACAACAGCGCCCGATGGATCGGTCACGGTGCCGCTCACGGCCCCCGTAACGGTCTGGGCCAGACCGACCGTGCAACAGAACGCAAGCAGGCCGATGGCCAGATATTGAAGTGATCTTGAAATACACATCCTTGCCTCCTGAGGATTTTTTCCGTGGCACCTCTTTTTCGAGATACCTGCCGTTTTTTTTGCGCGACCGGAGGCAAGGGGAACGCCATGGCGGCCGAACGAGGTCAGTGCTCAAATTGAGCTGAGCCAGGTCCAATTTAATTTAGTTCTCTTACTAAATGAATAAGCGGGAAAAACCACTTGCTTGGAAACCTGAGTACATCGCAATTGATTGCTACGATTTCTGAACTATATATCGAAACGCGCGGAAAGGTGTCAAGGCAAATTTTCAAACAATTTGTTTTCAGTAATTTAGATGTCTGACATCGTTGCCGCAGCGGCGTTAGAGCGAAGCCTGGGCGCGTAAAAACTCATGGGCGGCTATGCTTGCGGCTCCTCTCGCCCAAAAGCTTTTCGCCGCTCTGTGAAAGAGCAATTTCGTAGTGGGTAGGAAGCGTGGCAGAATGTTATTTTCGATTGACTGACGGACCGCGGTCAGGAAAATGCCACCCTCGATTTCCTCAGTAAAAGCGAAGAGAACCGCCTCTGGATTGTTCGTCTGGATCAAATAAGAAACCCCGAGTCCAAGCACCTGGCCGGCGTTGCGCAGCATGGCGGTCGCTACTGTGTTTCCGAGTGACGCGAGTTTCTCGATGTCCTGCAAGTTTTCCACCATGAGGGATTGCTTCCGCGCAAGATCCACCATGGCAGCGATGCCACTGATCGTATCCAAACAGCCTTTTTTCCCGCAGCGGCAGGAAAGGCCGTTCGGGTCCATCGTGTAATGTCCAATTTCGCCCGCGCCGCCGCTTGCTCCTCTGTAGAGTCTGCCGCCCACGTAATGGCCCGCGCCAATCGCGTAGCTGAGCGTCACGATGGTGAAGTTGCGCAGCTTCCGGGTGTTCCCGAAAAGCTTCTCGCCGGTGGCGACAGCATTGGCGTCGTTCTCCAGAAATGTGGGAACGCCGGTCACTCGCTGGACGATGCTGACGATGGGAACATCTGACCAATCCAGCTCATTGGAGCGGATACAGACGCCCGAGTGCGGATCGACGAAGCCGGAGATGGCCAACCCGATCCCGAGTAACTGCTTCTTCTGAATACCTTTGTTTTGAAGAATATGCTTCATTCCATCGCGTATGGCCGCGGCGCACGCCTCGGGACGGGTTGTGAGCTCAAAGCTGTGGTTCTGCAGAACATTGCCGTGTATATCGCAAAGCACCAGCAGGGCCGTTTCGTCCTGAAGCGAGACGCCCAGCACGTATCCGCGGTTCTCATTCAGGGCAAGCAGAACGGACGGCCTTCCCTGGCGCTGGCCGTCGTGAACCACTGAAGTTTCACGAACCAGGCCGGCTTCAATCAGTTCCCGGCTCAGTTCAGTAAGGGCGGAACGGCTCAGGCCGATCTTCTCCGCAAGCTCGGAACGCGACATTGCGCCCGATTCGATCAGCGATTCGATTACAGATAGTTTCGATGATTTTGCCGCGTACTCTTCGAGTTGACGCACGTTGCCGCCTTACCTCTTCGCCTCAAATGTTGAATGGCGGCTCTCATTCGTTCGAGAAGAAGGTCCGCGAAGCGCGCTGGGTGCGGAATCCGCAGACCGGTGAGCGGATCAAGGCGAAGAAGAAGGCG
>DASTXK010000020.1:0-2774 GCA_035765555.1 Acidobacteriaceae bacterium | reverse complement strand
AAAAGAGCATGAACTGGAACGCCTGGTTCTACTACCAGACGGCAGCGTATCTACTCAACCCGGCGCAATTTCTTTCCAGCCCCAACTTCCAGAAGCTCCAGCACGAAATGGACCAGGCCAAGCCCGCCGGGCTGCCCGGAGCAAAGCCTCTGATGCTGAACGCGAACGGCTCGATGTTCGAGATCACCGGCATGGGAACCACTACGGAGTTTGGCGGGCTGGACCTCGAGGTCCACTACACGCCCAATCCCACGCAGCTTGCCGCGCTCCGAAACCCGGTGTCGGCCCGCACACAGGTGGTCCAGGTGATGAAAGGGCTGCTGGAGACCTATCCTGAGCTGCGACCCGCCTTCCACGGAATCTGGGTGCGGGCGAACCAGGGAAACGCGCAGGTCTTCGCGCTGGACCTGCCCATGAACCAAATCGGGGCAGGTGCGGGCGGGACGCAGGGCGCGATGTGAATAGCTGTTGAATCTTAGGCGTGTGTGCCAAGCGGCAGCAGGCACGCCCCCAGCAGCCCTGCGTCCGGGCCGAGTTCAGCGGGAAGGACGTGGGTCGCGGCGGCTGGGTTGCGGGCAGCGAGGGGGCTGTCCGGAGCGGTGAGCCGGTAGACATAGCTGCGGTGGCGCAGCTCCTCGAAAATCGCGCCTTCCATCAGGTGCCACGCCCGGGCGAGTCCTCCGCCAATCACATAAAGCGGCAGATTGAGGGTGTTGACCAGGGCCGAGAGCCCGATGCCGAGGGCGCGCCCTGCGTCGGTGAAGATGGCTTTTGCGTCAGGATTGCACTCGTCGGCGGCCTTGGCCAGCGACTGTGCGGTCCACGACTGGCCAGCTAACGCGGGTGCCGCTCCACTGGCTGCGCGCTGGGTGGCGGCGCGAACGACGGCGGTGGCCGAGGCATACATCTCCAGGCATCCGTGGCTGCCACACGGGCAGGCGAGACCGTCGGGATAGATGGTAGCGTGCCCGGCTTCTCCGGCCATTCCGGCTGCGCCGTCCCAGACTTTTCCGTTGAGGATGATGCCGTTGCCGACTCCGGTGCCGAGGGTCAACATGCAGAGCGAGTCGAGCTTCATGCTGCGGCCGCGACCCAGCGCCCATTCGGCGAGGGCGGCGGCGTTGGCGTCACTTTCCAGCGCCACGGGGTGGCCAAGGCGGGATTCGATCGCCCGGCGAAGATTGAAGCCGTCCCATCCGGTGAGGTTAGGGGGATTGTGCAGGACCCCGGCGGGAAGCTCCAGGGGGCCGGGTGTTCCCACGCCGATGCCGGCGAGCGGGTGTGACAAGGAGTGGCGAGTGCGGATGGCCTGGATAGCCTCGCACATGTCGGCGACGACGGCGTCGCGTCCGGCGGCGAGGCGGGTGGGTAGCAGGATGGTTTCCAGCAGCCCGTCTTCGCGGGTGTAAGCGGCGATGCGGAGGTTGGTGCCTCCCAGGTCAACTCCTATGGAAAAAGGGGCTTGTGGCATAACGTTCTGTCTGGACTATAGCAGGAAGGGGCAATTTCAATGCGCGAAGCCTTCGAGGGGGGCGGAACCCGTACCCTTGAGCCGGGACGGCATGGCGCGCGGCGGCAAATGGCTGACGCTGGTGTGCTGGCGAGAGGAGAAGATGCGGGTCTCGCCTTCCCGAAGAGCGTCTACAGCGGAGGCGATACCGGCATCTTTAG
This sequence comes from Acidobacteriaceae bacterium, assembly GCA_035765555.1. Taxonomy (GTDB): domain Bacteria; phylum Acidobacteriota; class Terriglobia; order Terriglobales; family Acidobacteriaceae; genus Silvibacterium. The sequence continues at coordinate 1,103 of DASTXK010000020.1, read as the reverse complement.
CGGCCTTCAGGAGCCGCGGGAGAGGCTCCTCCATTGGCTCCGCGGAGAGCCGGAAGGTGCCATAGTGCATCGGCACGAAATGACGGGCGTCGAGTTCCATGAAAGCGCGCACCGCGTCCTCGGGGTCCATGTGGACGTGGAGAAAGCCATGCGGGGAGTAGGCTCCGATGGGCAGCAGAGCGGTCTGCGGGGCGAGGCGGCGGCGGATTTCGTCGAAAATGGGGAAATAGCCCGTGTCTCCGCAGTGGTAAACGGAGTGGGGACCGTGGCGGAGCACGTATCCGCCATAGCGGCGATGGACATCGCGAATGACGCGCGCGCCCCAGTGCTGCGCGGGCGTCATGGTGATTTCGACGCCGCCAACGGAGGTGGACTGCCACCAGTCGAGCGAGCGGACATCGGAAAATCCCAGTCCGGCGACCAGGTCCTCCACCCGCTCCGGAATGACGGCGATCGGTGCTTTCCCGGTGATCCTGCGGGTATGGCGGATGATCTTTCGCAAGGACGGAAAGTTGAGGTGGTCCATGTGGGCGTGCGTGAGCAGCACAGCGTCAATGGGCGGCAGGTCCTGAATGCGAACGCCGGGCTTTCGCAGTCGATGAACAAGGATGAGCCAGTAGGCAAAAACCGGGTCAATAAGGAAATTGAGGCCGCCCACCTGGAGTAGGAACGAGGCGTGGCCAATGAAGGTGACGCCGAGGTCGGAGGGATCCACCAGAACAGGCTTGTGCTGCGCGCCGGTGGCCGGACGTAAAGATTTTGCAATGAGCTTGAGAATGAAACCGAGGCGGACAGCGGATGATCTGGTGGACAAAAGCAGTCTCCAGCAATATGGATGCCGGAGACTGCGGTTGGGGTTCGTTAAAGACGAGGGTACAGCGATCAGCGGTCAGAGTTCAGCGGTCAGGAAAACCCGAAGCACCGTTATTTTTGGGCCACTGCCGGGGTGGTGGCGGTTTCGGGAGCCTGAAAATTGATGGTTTTGTGGGTGCCGTCGCAGAACGGCTTGTTGGCGGATGCTCCGCAGCGGCAGAGAGAGACGGCGGGCTTTCCGGTGAGGTCCCACTCGTTGCCATTGCAATCGACCAGCTTAATGGGTCCTT
>DASTXK010000019.1:0-11204 GCA_035765555.1 Acidobacteriaceae bacterium | reverse complement strand
GTGATGTCGTCGAGGATGTAGTACCCGCGTCCGTAGGTGGAGACAACGAGATCATGGAAGCGCTTCTGCACCACGGTCCAGGTAACGGGCGACGGCGGCAGGCCCTGATTGAGGTGCGTCCAGTGGCCGCCATCATCGAGCGAGTAGTAGAGAGCGTTGCCCGTCCCGGCAAAGAGCAGACCCTTGCAATTGGGGTCTTCCGAGACGTTGCGAACATAGGCCAGCGGGCCCTTGGGCAAGTCGCTGCTGATGTTTGTCCAGGTCTTGCCGTAGTCTGTGGTTTTGTAAATATAAGGATCGCGATTATCGACGAGGTGCAGATCGACGCTTACATACGCCGTGCCCGCGTCGAAGAACGACGGCTGAATGCTGGTAATAGTGCCGAGCGGCGGCAGGCCGGTGATGTTCTTGGTCAGATCGCTCCAGTGCTGGCCGCCGTCCCGTGTGACCCACACCTTGCCATCGTCGGTGCCCGCCCAGATGAGGCCCTTGGTCACGGTTGAGGGCGCGATGGCGAAGACCACTTCCCCATAGAACTGCCCCAGGTTATCTCCAATAAGGCCGCCCGATGACTTGTTGTGCTCGGGATTTTGCGTGGTGAGGTCGGGGCTGATGACGGACCAGCTTTGCCCGCCGTTGCTGGTTTTGAAGATGACCTGGCAGCCGTAGTAGACGGTATTGTGATCGAACGGATCAATCGCCAGCGGCGGGGTCCAATGGCAGCGGTACTTCGTGTGGTCGGGCTCGGAGTCTAGCGTATGCATCCACGGGGCCACGGAGCGGGCCTGGTGGGTGCGCGCATCCCAGCGCGTCACCTCATCGCCATAGCACGACGACCACACAATGTTGGGGTCCGTCGGATCAGGCAGCGTAAAGCCGGATTCGCATCCGCCCAATCCGTGTTCCCAGCCGGCATCGCCCCGCCCCATCGGCACGCTGGGGCCGCGCATCGTTCCATCGTCCTGCATGTTGCCGTAAATGTAGTAGGGGACCTGATCGTCAACGGCCACGTGATACATCTGCCCGATGGGCAGCTTCACATTGTGGAAGCCCTTGCCGCCGTTCGTGGTAATGTTGACGCCGCCGTCATCGGTGAGGGCGAGACGGTTGGCGTCTTTCGGGTCCCACCAAATATCGTGATTATCGCCGCCCCAGCCGGTCTCTTCAAAGGTGCGCCCGCCGTCGATCGATTCCAGGAAGCTGCTGTTCGCGACCAGCACCTTGTTTTCGTCCGCCGGTGAAACAGCAATGCGAATGTAATAGCCCGCGCGGCCAATGAGGGTGCGGTCCCAACTCACCACGTTCCAATTGTTGCCGCCATCATCGGAGCGCCACAAAGAACCCTGCTTGTCGGTCTCGATCAGAGCGTAGACGCGGTTCGAGTCGGTCGGCGCCACGGCAACATCAATTTTGCCCACGGGCGAATGAGGCAGTCCGTGCCCCTCAATGTGCTTCCACGTGGAGCCGCCGTCGTGCGAAACGTAGATGCCGCTGCCCGGGCCGCCGCTGTACTCGCCCCAGGTGTTCATCTTTACCTGCCACATACCCGCGAACAGCGTACTGGAGTTATTCGGGTCCATGTTGAGTCCCGAGCAGCCGGTGTTCTCGTCGACGAAAAGCACGCGCTTCCACGTCTTGCCGCCGTCCTCCGTGCGATAAATGCCGCGGTCCTCGTGCGGCCCGGTAAGGTTTCCCAGCGCGCACACGTAGACGCGCTCGGGGTTCTGAGGGTCGATGACCACCCGGCCGATGCGGGCCGTCTTATCCAGGCCCATGTGTTCCCACGTTTTGCCGGCATCGGTGGACTTGTAGACGCCGTCTCCTGTGACATCAATATCGCGAATGGCCCATGCTTCTCCGGTGCCCACCCAGACGGTGTTGGGGTCGGAAGGCGCCACGGCCAGCGCGCCGATGGCCGCAACCGGCTCCTTGTCAAAGATCGGATTCCAGCGGTTGCCGCCGTCGGTCGACTTCCACACTCCGCCGGATGATGCTCCGACGTACCAGATATTTGGATCGCTGGGAACACCGGCGACGGCGGCAACGCGATTTCCGGCCGCGGGGCCAAGAAAGCGAAACCCAAATTCGCCACGGGGCCCGCCGCGGAAGCGCCGCTGCGCGAGCAATGGGCTGGAAATCAGGATGAGACACAAAAGACAAAAGGACAGTCGACGGGCAGCAGTCAGCATTTTCATATCGCTCCACATGGATGTGAGGAAAGCGGGATGATTGTACACCAAATGAAATACAATGTGGCACACAGCGATGGTTATTTGGGGGCCGTGGCCGACCGCTCTGGTGACATTGGGCGAGTGAAGGAGATCCGTATTTTAACTTTTTGGAACAAGATTGGCGGTTTTGGAGGCGTGCGACTCGTGTCGCGCTGGGGTTTGGTGGTTGCGGCGGTTTGCTTTGCCTTCACTTTTATAGCTGGAGCGCAAACGCCGGACACGGCGGCGTTGCGCGGCGTTATCACCGGGCCTAATGGGCATCCGCTCGCGGGCGCGCAACTGACGATCGAGGATGCGAACCACCGTCCTGTCCGCGAATTGCGCACCGGCGCGCAAGGTAATTTTGTCGCGAACGATCTTCCGGTGGGAGCGCCTCTGGTCATTACCGCCGCATATCCGGGATTTGCGGAAACACGCTCCAGCGCGATTGTGCTGGCCGCCGGCTCCGTGGCGGGCCTGCAACTCAGCATGCGCATTGCCACCGCCCGCGACGAGGTGCATGTGACCGGAGAAGCCGGCGACGTGCGCATCGATGAGCCGCAACTGGGAATTCGCCTGACGCCGGAACAAATGCGCAGTATGCCGCTGCTGAACCGGCAAATCACCGGGCTTCCGCTGTTGAACGCGTCGAACCGCCCGGCCATCAACCAGGGCGACATCTTCATGAACCAGATGCTGTTTACCGCCAATGGCTCGGGACGCCGCCAGACATGGTTTGAAGTGGACGGTGCAAGCGCGAACGATGCCTGGGGGCGGCAGACCATCTTTACGAATGTTCCGCTCAATGCCATCGCCGAGATGACGGTCCTCGACAATGCCTTCGCCGCCAACTACGGATTTGGAGAAGGCGCGGTGGTCAACATAGTCACGCGAGGCGGCGGCGATGTTTTTCACGGCGACCTGCTCGCGATGTGGCGGCCGTCCGGGCCGGAGGCCAAGCTCTCAGGCTTCTCGGAGGCGACCGCGACCAGCGGCAAGGACATTACCAATGACACGCTCGCGCAAGGCGCGGCGACCCTTTCGGGGCCGCTGGCAAAGAACGGGCGCACGTCCTTCCTCGGCTCGGCGGAGTACAGCTACCAGAACCGCACGTCGCCCGTCACTTCGCCGATTGCTCCGGGAAACTTTGTTGGACACTACCGCGACTGGCTTGGTTTTTTGCGGATCGACCACACGATCCGCACGGGCCAGCGCGTGTTCTTTCATGCGGGCGTGGACAGCTTCTTTGACACGAACCCGAATGGCACCGTTGGCGGCAACACGTTGCCCAGCGTGAATCGTGTCTTCCACCGCCGCACCTACACGGCGGAGGTGGGCGACACCGCCGTGCTGAGTAATTCGATGGTCAACGATGCGCGGCTGCAGTTCCAGTTGGCTTCGCCGATCACACAATTCTCTCCCGTCGTTTCCGGAACGCAATACTCGGTGCCGATTTCTTCAGGAGGGACGTTCACTTCGGGCACTTCGCAATCGGCGCTGCTGCTCAACCGTCAGTTCGAGGCTGTCGATACTCTGTCCAAAAGCTGGAGCCGGAATTCGCTCGACATTGGCTTTGAGGTAATCCACGCGCGAAACGGCGGCGACAGCAAAGAATTCGGCGGGCCGATCTACCAGGGCCAGCTTGTCTATAAAGCCTGCACATACACACTCGAGGTTTGCGAAAGCCCGGCGTATCTCGGCGATATCAACAACGTGCAGAGCTATACGCAGAGCTACGGAAACGCGAATTACGTGGTCAATGACACGCTTGTAGGGGTATTCGCGCAGGACGATTACCGGGCGACTCCGAATCTTACGCTGAATCTGGGGCTGCGATACGAGTTGCAGACCTTTGCCGATTCGCGCGCCGATTTTGCTCCGCGCATCGGGTTCGCTTACAACGTCGCGGGGCGCGGCACCACCATTGTTCGCGGAGGGTTCGGCATTTACCATGCGCAGGTGGTCGACAACTCTGAAGCGAACTACGTTCTGACGGGGCCGACGGGAGTCTTTAACTACACCGCGCAGGCCGGACAGGTTGGCTTTCCCACGAGCGTGGCGGACGTGCCGCTCCCGGCATTTCCAACCGGGGCGCTCGTGCCGCTGCGCAGCCTGTATCTGCGTCCCGGACGCGCGGATTACTACAACCAGTTCTTCCCGGTCAGCACATTGATCGGTTATCCGGATAAGCTGCTGAATCCCTATAACGAGCAGTGGACGCTGGGGATCGAGCGCCAGCTTGCTCCGCGGTGGGTGCTCAGCGCGGACTATGTCGGTTCGCACACGCTCAGGATCGTTCGCCCACTCGATGTTGATCCGCCGTCTTCGTTCATCCGCACGCAGCCGGGCCAGATCCGGAGCGCGCAGGCGGCGAACTGCTCGCGCCCCTATTGGATTGATTGGTACGCGCAGCTCAGCCTCACCTGTGACCCCACAAAAACACAGTCCAGCGGCCCGACGCCTCCGTACAGCGTAATTCAGAGTGATGTGAACGACGGCGCGGGCTATTACGAGGCGCTGAATGGCAACCTGAATTATCACGCCACGAATGGCTCCGCGCTGTTGGCCAGCTACACCTACTCGCACTCACTCAATACCGTTGATCCGGACGTGCCCGGTCAGAACCCCAACGATGCGCGGATGACCGGCTCGGCGGAGTTGGGCAATGCGATTTTTGACCAGCGGCACCGCCTGGTCCTGAGTGGGGTGTATGCCGCGCCGTTTGGAATCAGCGCGGGCGGAATCGCGACGCTCGCCAGCGGTTTTCCTTATAACGTCGTAACCGGCGTTACTAACAGCGGCGATACCCGCGCGACCACTGACAGGCCGGTCATCAACGGCGAGGTGGTTGGCCGTAACACGGGACGCGGCTCGCCCATCTACGATGTTTCTCCCTTTTTGGGTAAGCGGATTGCGCTGGCGGGCGAGCGCGTCCACGCCAACCTGCGCGTCGAGGCATTCAATGTGCTGAATCATCGCAACATCGTCGGCTTCAGCGGCACCTACGGAAACGGAGCTACCCCGGGCGCGGGGTTTGGCGCGCCGCTCGCCGGAGTCACCAACCAATTGCCTGCGCGTGAAATGCAGTTCTCGGTGCAGTTGGAGTTTTGAGCCGCTTTACCTGGTCATTGCGTAGTAAACCTGCTCCTCTATGGCGGAAATCTGTAGCGGCTTGCGTTGAGCGCGTGTAAGCGCGGCATTCACCCGGTTCAGGTCGGTCAATTTGTATTGCTTCCACGCCTCAATGCCTGCGTGCGCGGCTTTGCTCATCTGGTTGAAGATGACAATTGCCTGCGACGGGGCGGTGCGGTCGCCGCTCTCCACCATCTCCAGAGCGACCCCAAGTCCGGCATTGGCCTGCGCCAGCCCCGGTTTCTTTGAGTCGTCATCGCCTTCGATTTCATCCAGCTTTTGCAGCGCATCGTGGAGGGCCGCCTGCAACTCCGCGGAATTATTTTTCTCACCAGCTTCTTTTTTGAGTTGGGTCTCCACGCTCTCCAACTCCGCCATGGCCTTGCGGCTGGCGAGCGTTTGCGTGTAGATGGAATTGGCCAGCGTGAATTGCTCATCAAGCACCTGCGCAGTAGCGCCGGAGCGTGGATCCATCGTGACCTTCAGCGGCTGCTCCATGGTTATTCCATCCACTGAGAGCCGCACCGTATACGTGCCGGGCGCAACGCGGGGTCCGGCCGGGACGCTGCTCGCGTCATCGTCGTCGTCCATCGCAGTTCCGGAGCCTCCCGCACGCAGGTCCCACACAAAGCGGTGCTCTCCCGCGCTGGTTTCAAGCACCTGCGGCTTGGGGAACCATCGCTCCGCGATTGGCAGAAGCGGGCGCTTCACCGCCGTTTTGTCCTCGCTGGAGTAGTGGCGGATGACGCGGCCCTGGCTGTCTATTATCTGAAGCGAAACATTCTTCGCATCGTCGCGAAGGTAGTAATCAACGATTGCGCCGTCCGGAGGATTCTTCGCCTGCGGTTCCTCGGGCGGCAATGGCGTGCCGAGAAATCCATCGTTGTCCACGCGCACGGCGACGGGAGGAGCATAGAGATACGCCTGCTTGCCCTGTGCGGCGGCAGCCTGCCGAAGCGGAGCAATATCATCGAGCACCCAGAAGGAGCGTCCGTGCGTGGCCACGATCAGGTCGCTGCCATGCACGTCGATGTCGCGAACCGATACTACAGGCAGGTTGAGCTGCAGCGGCTGCCAGTCGTCCCCCCCATTAAAGGAGACGTAGATCCCAAGCTCAGTTCCAGCGAACAGCAAATTCTTCTGGGCCGGATCCTCGCGCACCGCGCGGACAAAATAATTCGCGGGAATTCCGTTGACCGCCAGCTTCCAGGTCTTGCCAAAATCGTGTGTGATGTAGATGTAGGGCTTCTGGTCGTCGAGGCGGTGCCTGTCAACTGCCGCGTATGCCGTTGCGGGGTCGAAATGCGATGCTTCAATAAGGGAAATCTTGCTCCATGACGAAAGCCCCGGCGGTGTGACGTCACGCCAGGTCTTGCCGCCGTCAGTGGTCAAATGGATGAGCCCCGTATCGCTGCCAACCCAGATTTCATCGGCCTTTAGCGGAGATGGCGCGATGGTATATACCACGCCATAACCTCGCTGTTTGGCGTTGGCGGGCGTTGTCGGCCCATTCTCACTTGTTCCGGCGACGGCCCCGGTGAGGTCCGGGCTGATCTGTTGCCAGTGGAGACCGCCGTCCGTCGTCTTCATCACGTACTGCGTGCCCAGATAGAGCGACGTTTGATCGGCGGGAGAAAACACCAGCACGGGCGTCCACGGGTCGCGATAACGGCGCTTGTTGATCGGGGTGTCGAATCCGTCGAGAGGCCATGGAGCGATGTTTTGGCTGAACGAGGTGCGAAGATTAAACCGCTTCACCGCGCCGTAGGTGTCGGTGAGGTAAATAATGTCTTCGTCTTTGGGATCGATCGCAATGTATCCGCTCTCGCTGCCTCCAGGCAGGAACCAATCGCGCGTGTCGATGTGTCCATGGTCAGAGCGGCTGTGAACAGCAATCGACCCGCTGTCCTGCTGCGCCCCATAAATCGAGTAGGGAAACTTATGGTCGGTGGTGACGTGGTAGAGCTGCGCCGTCGGCTGGTTGTACCACGTTGTCCAGGTCTTGCCGCGGTCCAGGCTCACGGTTGTTCCCTGATCGACTCCCAGCACAAGATGGCTTGGGTTTTTCGGATCGACCCATATCTGGTGATAGTCGTCCCCGCCTGGCGCTCCGCGCACAATCTGGATGGTTTTGCCGCCGTCCTCAGTTCGATAAAGCGCGACGTTGGGAATGTAGAGAACATCGGGATTGGTTGGATCAATGGACAGCGAGTTGAAATACCACCCGCGGCTGGTGAGGCGCGCATCGCTGTTCACCAGTTTCCATGTATCTCCACCATCGTCGGAGCGATAGAGTCCGGAATGGCCGGGCGTATCGATGGTCGCGTAGACGCGCCGACCGTCCGCGCTGACGGCAACACCGGTGCGCGCCCATGCTCCTGCTGGCAGACCATGTCCGGAGAGCTGTTCCCAGTGCGCGCCACCATCCGTTGAGCGATAGAGGCCATTTCCCAGGCCTTCAAGCGGCGGATACGTGCTCCACGGCGGGCGATGCGCATTCCATGTCGCGGCGACCAGAATGTCAGGCTTCGCGGTGGCCATGGCCAGATCGGCGATGCCGACCTCCGGCCCTTTGTCCAGCACTCGATGCCAGTGCGCGCCTCCGTCGGTGGACTTGTATACTCCGCGCTCATCGCTCGGGCCGTATGCGTGTCCCAGGACGCCCACATACACGGTGTTTGCGTCGGAGGGATCGACCAGAATCCGGCTGATCTGGCGCGAGTCGCGCAGGCCAATGAACTTCCAGGTCTTCCCCGCATTGTTACTGCGATACACGCCGTCTCCGGAGGAAAGGTCGGAGCGAATGTCTGACTCGCCGGTGCCAACGTAGATCACATTCGGGTTGGAAGGAGCAACCGCCAGCGCGCCGATGGAGGCGACAGGCTCATGATCGAAAATCGGCTTCCACACGGTTCCCGCATCGGTCGTCTTCCACACGCCGCCATCGACTCCGCCAAAGTAGAAAGTGCCGTTGCTGCCCGGAACTCCGGTAACGGCGACCACGCGGCCTGCACGGAAGGGCCCGACAAGACGCCACTGCAGCCCGCTGAACAGCTTCGGCGAAAGCGTTTGCGCGGGTATGATGATTGGCATGCAAAGGCAAGCGGCGATGACAACAGGAAGCAGGCGTAAGCGGCTGGGCAGCGTAAAATGTGGTGCCTTCATGGTTGTTTCGATTGTGAATGGAAAGCGGAAAGCTGGCAAGATTTCTTGATGGAGGCTGCGGGACGAGCGGAAATCGGCGATGCCTGAAATATGAGAATGGAGCGCGGGAAAGAACAGTGCGAACAATGATGATGAGAGCGTTTGGCGTGTTGGGGTTGGGTCTTCTGCTGCTTTCCGCCGCGTTTGCAGGCGCAGCGCCGGTCGAGGGCTTTCCGCCGCAATTGCCTTCAGCGGATTTGGTCTTGCGAAACGGAGTGATCGAAACGCTCGATCCATTGCAACCGCGGGTGGCGGCGCTCGCGATTCGAGATGGGCGAATCGAAGCGATGGGCGGCAACGAAGCAATTTCTCATTACATTGGACCGAATACGAAAGTGCTCGACCTGCGCGGCGCGTTCGTGACGCCCGGCTTCATCGAGGGGCACGGGCATCTTATGCAGACCGGTCAGTCGCTGATGGAGTTGAACGTTGGCAAGGCTCCAAACTGGGACGCCATTGTGGCGCTGGTAAAGGCCGCCGTGGCCAAAGCAAAACCCGGAGAGTGGATCGTCGGCATGGGCTGGCAGCAGAGCAAGTGGAATAAAGTACCACAACCGAATGTTGACGGGCTTCCGCTGCCAGCCAGCCTTGACGCGGTGTCGCCCCACAATCCCGTAATCCTGGAGCACGCGAGCGGGCACGCTACTTATGCGAACGCGGCGGCGCTGAAGCTCGCGGGAATCAACAGCAAGACGCCCGATCCGCCAGGCGGAAGCATCGTCCGCGATGCGCAAGGGGATGCGATTGGGATGCTGCGCGATACGGCGCAGGAGCCAGTGGACCGCGCATACAGCCGCTATCTCTCCACCATGCCGCCGCAGGCCGCTGAGGCACGGCGCGAAGCCGCGCTGAAAGCAGCGATCCAGAATGAAATCAGCAAAGGCATTACCACTTTTGTGGACATGGGCGAGGACTTCAAGACCATCGACTGGCTGAAGCAGCAAGCGGCCAAGGGCCTGCCGCTGCGGCTGTACATCAATATCAACGGCGAACCGGTTTCGGAACTGGACAAGCGCCTCGCGCAGTACCGCATCATCGGCTATGCGAATAACCACTTCACGGTGCGGGGCATTGGCGAAATTCTTTCCGACGGCGCGCTCGGCACGCGCAGCGCGTGGTTCCTCAAGCCGTACAGCGACACGCCAGATATCATGGGCAAAAATGTAACCGCCATGAGCACAATCCAACAAATCGCGCAGATTGCGGCACGGGATGGGTTTCAGCTTTCAGTCCATGCGATTGGCGACCGCGCGAACCGCGAAACGCTCGATGTGTTCCAGCAAATATTCACAGACGACCCCACGGCGCACGCGCTGCGCTGGCGGATTGAGCACGCGCAGCACCTGAACCCTTCCGACATTCCCCGCTTCGCCCAGCTTGGCGTGATCGCGTCCATGCAGTCCATCCATGCCTGCTCGGATGCGCCGTTCGTTGTCCCGCACCTTGGCGAGCAGCGCGCGCGCGAAGGCGCCTACGTGTGGCATTCGCTTATTCGAAGTGGCGCGATGGTGCTGGACGGAACGGACACGCCGGTCGAGGACACCAATCCCATTTCGAATTTTTATTGTGGCGTCACGCGCCGCGAGGGAAATGGAAGCTATTTCTTCCCCGCACAGGCCAAGACGCGAATGCAGGAGCTGCGCTCGTATACCTGGAACAACGCCTATGCGATTTTCGAGGAGCGCGAGCTGGGCTCGCTCACTCCCGGAAAGCTGGCTGACCTTGATGTGTTCTCCGGCGACCTGCTGAACATGCCCGCGGACCAGATTCTGCGGACGCGCGTCCTTTACACCATTGTCGGAGGCGAAATTGTGTATCAGCGTCCGGGCGCGTCCGACTGGAAAAGCGGAGAGATGTTTCCGGCCATGGCCGAATTCGACGCGCGCTTGCGCGCTCGCCAAGGGTGGGAGGGCTGGTTACTTCACGGATCAAGAACGCTAATCGCGACTAATGCTGGCCGGCGATCATCCACATCACTTTGAGGCGATCGTTAGACGCACAGCAGCAAAAAGCCCGCTCCGGGAGCAGGCTTTTTGCTGGATATTAATGCCGGCGATCACCTAATCTCCCACACACTTTCGCGTGCAGTACCATCGGCCCAGCGAGGCTTAACTTCCGTGTTCGGGATGGGAACGGGTGGGACCCTCGCAGTATGGTCACCGGCAAACTTGGTAGGCGCTTGGCGGGCAGCTTTTCCCGCAGCCAGATCCGTCATTCGGGCAAGTTCTCCCGGAACAGAAAGTAAGGCATTCTGGCGCCACATAAATACGAAATCGATTGGCCTTCTTACAAGGCTTGTTGAATGTCTCGTGCGCGCGGCAATGCTGCGCAGAGTTAATTTTATGATCAAGCCGAACGGGCGATTAGTACTGGTAAGCTACACGCATTACTGCGCTTCCACCTCCAGCCTATCAACCAGGTGGTCTTCCTGGGCCCTTCAGGGAAATCTCATCTTGGAGCGTGCTTCCCGCTTATATGCATTCAGCGGTTATCACAACCGAACTTCGCTACCCAGCTGTGCCATTGGCATGACAACTGGAACACAAGAGGTTCGTCCATCCCGGTCCTCTCGTACTAAGGACAGCCCTCCTCAAATTTCCTACGCCCACAGCAGATAGGGACCGAACTGTCTCGCGACGTTCTGAACCCAGCTCACGT
>DASTXK010000018.1:0-3711 GCA_035765555.1 Acidobacteriaceae bacterium | reverse complement strand
GCAGCGCGCGAGCGGCCCGGCACAAGCATCGCGCGACGGTGATTTCGCATCCGTCCCGAATAATGAAAGCCGTATTGCTCACGATGTCCCTGCTGCTGCTGGCCGCCGCCGCCAGCCCGTCCGCACCGCCCCAGTCAGTCTCGCGAGACATCCAGACATCCAGTGCGGGATGGAAAATCTGCACGGCCCACGGCGGCAATGCCCATGGGACCAGCCCTAACTCGGAAGCTTGCGGTGGAGTAGGCAGTAATCAGCCCTCTTCCTGGTCTTGGAGTTTTGGCGACACGATGAACGAGACCGTCTCGACAACAGCGACCCACGACGAGACACAGATCCTTTATGTTTTCGCCGGGCCTGGATGCGACGACTGCACAACCATCACGATGGACAAGTGGATTGAGCCGACGGGCGATCCGAATGCCATTGCGAACGATGAAATGGACATGTACCAGTTCGATCACACGCATCTGAAAAAGCGTATGTTCGGACTCCAGTGCAACCAGCAGCAGGGCACCATGCAGTGGCAGATCCACAATGTGGGCGGAGGTTATTGGGTCAACACCGGCATACGCGATCATTGTCCGCTGCCCGAGGGCGAGTACACCCACGTTGTTTATCAGGGACACTGGATCATCGGCGACACAGGATGCGGCGGGATGGGCTGCAACTACTACGACTCGCTGACCATCAACGGAAAGACCTATCGGCTGGGACAGAAGATGGCGGCAACGACGGTGAATCCGCACTGGAGAAGCATTTGCGGCAGCCAGGACCAGATTGATCTTCGTGAGGCGCACCGGGGAAGTGTGCTAACCGGCGGGCGGAATATTCAGGATTCCAGCATCACCTGCGGGTACCAGGCGGAAGGGCGCTGAAGAAATTCCTGAGTCACTATAAGCCGCTCAAGGCTGATCCCCTTGGATACCCCGTTGACTGCCGCACGATCAACCCCGTGGTGATCGTCGTCCGTCCCATCTTTTCCGGAGTTTCGCGGATCGCCCGCAGCGCCTCGAATGCTCCCCGCGCCAGATCGTTCCTCGACATCTGCACCGTCGTCAGCGGCGGATACACAAACTCCGCCAGATGGATGTCGTCAAATCCGATCACTGACATCTCTTCCGGGACCTTCATTCCCGCCCGCGCCAGCACCCTCAGCGCGCCAATCGCTGTCATATCGTTCGAGCACATCACGGCCGTTGGCAATGAGGATTTCTTCAGCAGGTCTTCCATTGCGGCCATGCCGCCTTCCAGCGTGTGGTTGCCTTCGAGCAGCCGGTTATTGCAAGGAGCAACGCCGATTTCCTCCATCGCCCGCAGAAACGCCTGCCGCCGCAATTGCGAAGACCGCTGCTGCAGCGGCCCGCTGATGAAGCTGATCTCGCGATGTCCCAGCGCCGCCAGATGCTGCACTCCTTCGCGGATCCCCTTCTGGTAATCCACCTGCAGAGCGCGGACCAGCGGCCCCGCGGGTGCCGTGTCTACAAACACCATCGGCACCTCGCGCGTCACCAGTTCAGCGAGCAGCGGTTGTTCGATCCCGAACGTCATCACCGCCACGCCCTCCACATTTCGCTCCAGCATCCTGCGGATACAGGTGTCGATGCGCCCCAGGTCGTAGTTCGTCGAGCCGATCAGAATCTCATAACCATTGCTGACCGCCATCTCCTCGAATCCCTGAATAAGCTCCGGAAAAAATGGATTGGTAATTTCGGAAATCAGCAGCCCAAAAAGACGGCTGCGCCCTGACACCAGCGACCGCGCCTGCGTGTTGGGAAAATAATTGAGCGTGTCAATCGATTTCCACACTCGCTCCGCAAGCGCCTTATCGACCGTAGGCACACGATTGATCGTGCGCGACACTGTGGCAATTGATACACGCGCGTGCTTGGCGACATCACGAATATCCAGACGCCGCTTCTCTTTCTTCAACTCCAGGGGCCGCTTTTTTTCAGGCACAAATTGCCCGCCTTTCTTCTTGACTTGCCTAGTGTAAAGCGCATACCTTCAAGATTCCAGTAAACGTTTGCCAAATAAAAGATGGTAAATCGCTTTAGCGATGTGGCACTATGCTATCTCAGGAGAGTTGAAGTCTAAAACCGTGCTCGAACAACTACGTACCGAAGTCCTTGAAGCAAATCTCGAAATCGTACGCCGCGGACTCGTCCTCTACACCTTCGGCAACGCCAGCGGCATCGACCGCTCCTCCGGCCTCGTCGCCATCAAGCCCAGCGGCGTGCCTTACGAGTCCATGAAGCCGTCCGATCTTGTCGTCACCGATCTCGACGGAAAAATCGTCGAAGGCTCGTTGCGCCCATCCTCCGACCTCGCCACTCATCTCCATCTCTATCGCGAATTCCCTTCCATCGGCGGCGTCGTCCATACTCACTCCGAATACGCCACCGCCTGGGCGCAGGCCGGCAAGCCGATTCCCGCCTACGGAACCACCCACGCCGACTACTTCTACGGCCCCGTGCCCGTCACCGAGGAACTTAGCGACGAGGAAATCGGCGGCGACTACGTTCTGAACACCGGCATCGCTATCACCCGCCGCTTCAAGGGACTCGATCCCATCGCGGTTCCCGGAGTTCTGGTCCGCGGCCACGCTCCCTTCGTGTGGGGCAAGACGCCATCGGACGCCGCCCACAACGCCGTGGTTCTTGAAGCCATCGCCCGCATGGGATACTTCACCGCGACCCTGAACGCCGCCTGCTCCGGCGTCTCACAGGCCCTGCTCGACCGCCACTACTTCCGCAAGCACGGCGCTAAAGCCACTTACGGACAGAAATAAGAATGACGAACCCCAATTCTCGCGCTTAATCGCGGAACGTTGAGGACACCAGATTGATCCAACTAGCTAGCCTGCTCGCCCTTTTCCAGGTATCTGCGCCGAGGGCCTCACTCGTCCGCCTCAACGGGGTGGACATCGCCGTCATCGCCATTTACTTCGCCATCGTCGTCTTCATCGGCTTTTACCTCAAGGGCATTTCCAACACCGGCGAAGACTTCTTCATGGCCGGGCGCGAAATGACCGCCTGGATCGCCGGCCTCAGCTTCGTTTCCGCCAACCTTGGCTCGCTGGAGCTGATGGGCTGGGCCGGCTCCGCTTACCAGTACGGCATTCTCGCCGCGCACTGGTACTGGATCGGCGCCATCCCCGCCATGCTTTTCCTCGGCATCATCATGATGCCCTTCTACTACATTTCCAAAGTCAACTCCGTCCCGGGATACCTGAACCTCCGCTTTGGCCCCGCCACGCGCGCGCTCTCCGGCATCAGTTTCGCATTTATGACCGTGCTCATGAGCGGCATCAACATGTACGCCATGGCGCTGGTCATGAAGGTCGTCCTCGGCTGGGACCTCAACTTCAGCATCTGGCTTTCCACCGCCACTGTCGCCCTCTATGTCATCCTCGGCGGACTTCGCTCCGCGATCTTCAATGAGGTTCTGCAGTTCCTGCTTATCTGGGCCGGCGCGCTGCTCGTTCCCATCCTCGGACTCGTCGAGGTCGGCGGCTGGGGCAAGCTCAAAGCGCAGATCATCCACAACATGGGTAACGCCCATTACGTCCACCTGTGGCAGGGACTCGGCTCCTTCAGCACCAACTCCATGGGCGTCAACTGGATCGGCATCGTCTTCGGACTCGGCCTGGTCATCAGCTTCGGCTACTGGACCACAGACTTCCTCGTAGTCCAGCGCGTGCTCTCCGCCCAT
>DASTXK010000017.1:0-7257 GCA_035765555.1 Acidobacteriaceae bacterium | reverse complement strand
ACGAACATTTTCCTCAGAAGCCAGCTCAAGGTGCGCTGCCGCCTCTTCATCAAACTCGCGGTCCAGCGGTTCCCCTGGACTCGGCCATGCTCTCTCCTGTGGTAGAGCCACACTACGCCCTTTTACGTGGCTTGTCCACAGGAAACCGCGCGCACTAATGGCGGGGGTCCGCTATTAAAAGATGAAAATATAAGAGCGCCTAATCAGGGTTGTTTCCAGCCATCTGGTCCGACAGAATCGAATGCATTTCCGGGCCGGTGCCGCCCGCCTTCGCCAGCCGCTTCGCGGCTTTTCGCTGGACTCGTTGTTTCAGCACCTTGCGAATGTAAGCAAGAATTTCCATTTCAGAAGCTACGCCGTAACCAGCGCGGCGTCGGCTCTTGCGGCCACTTTCACCCGCGACCGCTTCTCCGAGCCGAGCGTAGTCAGCGCCCAGGCAGAGCGGTCTTTCAGCAGGCGGGAAACCAGCGCGGTGTGCATGGCGTGTCCGGCGCGCTCGGCAACCACGTGGCCCAGAATATGGTGCCCGGCCAGCGCCAGATCGCCGATCAGATCAAGTACCTTGTGCCGCACAAATTCATCGCTGAAGCGCAGCGGGCCATTCAGCACGCGCTCGCGGTTCAGGATAATGGCGCTCTGCTCGGAAACGCCGCGAATGAGGCCCATATTTCGCAGCATGGCCTCGTCTTCCTTAAAGCCGAAGGTCCGTGCCGGGGCGATCTGCGCGGCATAGTCGCGGGTCGCCAGATCGACGGCGAAGCCCTGCCGTCCAATTGGAGTGGGAAAGTCGATCTTGTATGAAACGCTGTATCCCTCGCCCGGATACACGCCGATGAACTTGTCTCCCTCGCGCACTTCCAGGCTCTTCAGTATCCGGAGATATTCCCGCCGCCGCCGCTGCGTCTTCAGGCCAATCGACCGGAACGCCTCCACATAAGGCAGCGCGCTGCCGTCCAGAATGGGAAGCTCCAGGTTGTCCACTTCGATAATGACGTTGTCCACGCCCACGCCGATCAGCGCCGACAGCAGATGCTCCGTCGTCTGAATCAGCACGCCTTTGCGCATGAGGCTGGTGGCGTAGCTCACCTTGGCCACGTTGCGCCCCGTGGCGGCAATCTCAAAATTGTCCAGATCGGTGCGGCGGAAGAGGATTCCGCATCCCGCCGGGGCCGGCAGCAGCCGCATGGAAACCGGAACGCCGCTGTGAAGACCTATGCCGCTGAACTCAACGGCATTCGCAATCGTGTGCTCAAAATGCGATGATTCACTCAAATTCAGAACCCTTCATACCGATTTTCCCGGTATGAAGGCATAGACTACTCGTGGCGGCTAAAGTTTCCCTGTGGTAATTTCGCCACACTTTTGTGCCAAAGAACACAAATTGGACACAATCTGGTATAAGCTGGGTCTTCCCGTAACTCTTTCGACAACTATGGACTACAAAATCCGTAACCTTTTGAAAGCCGCCCGGGATCGCGAAAAATCGCTTCTCCGGCTGCTTCAGGCCCTTGTCGAACTTGAGTCTCCCACGGCTGAAAATGCCTCCGAAAAGGCCGCGCTCGACCGCTGCCTCGACTTCGCTGCTGAGGCCTCCGCCCGCCTCGGCGCGACCATTCGCCGCCACCGCTGCCGCGACTCCGGAGACATCCTCGAAGCGCGCTTCTCCTCCGGCCCAGCGCGTCGCGGCGAAAAGCCCATCCTGCTGCTCGGCCACCTCGATACCGTATGGCCGCTTGGCACGATCGCCCAAATGCCATTCCGGATTGAAAAAGGCCGGGCGTATGGCCCCGGCGTGCTCGACATGAAGGCCGGAGTCGCCATGGCCCTCACCGCGCTCGACCTGCTCCGCACCGAAGGCCTGCCGCATCGCCCGGTAATCCTGCTGCTTACAGGCGACGAGGAGACCGGCTCCGCCGCGTCTCGCGAATTGTTGGAGAAGACCGCCCTCCGCTGCGAGGCCGTCTATGTTCTGGAGCCGGCGCAGGGGTTCGACGGAGCCTATAAGACCGCCCGCAAGGGCATCGCCAATTATCGCGTCCACGTCACCGGAGTCCCCGCCCACAGCGGCGTCAACTTCGAGCAGGGCCACTCTGCCATCGCCGAACTGGCCCGCCAGGTCGCGGCCATCGAGGTCCTCACCAATCTGAAGCGCGGCATCACCGTCAACGTTGGGACCATCCACGGGGGCACGCGCTCTAACGTCATCCCCGCCGAGGCCTGGGCCGAGGTCGATGTGCGCGTCCCGCGCTCTTCCGACTTCACCCGCATCGACCGCCGGATGAAAAGCCTCCGCGCCCACGACAAAGCCTGCGTCCTAAAGGTAGAGGGCGGCCTGAACCGCCCGCCCATGGAGCGCACCCGCGCCGGAGTCGCACTCTACCGGCAGGCCGCGGCTCTCGCCGGGCAGTTGGAGATCGACCTCGCCGAGGCTTCGACCGGAGGCGGTTCGGACGGCAACTTCACCTCCGCGCTCGGCATTCCCACGCTCGACGGAATGGGCGCCGTCGGCGAAGGCGCGCACGCCCGCAACGAGTCTGTTGTGCTGAAGCATCTGGCGCCCCGGACCGCGCTGCTGGCCGCCATGCTGATGCCGAGGGAGCGGTGATGGTCAGGCTGATCGAAATCGGAATTCTGGTTGTAGTGCTGGTCGTGGTCCTCCGGCTCATCCGCGGCCGCCGCTGAAAAACGCGCCTCCGGCGATGAACCAGAGGCGCGCAGGGCTTTCTAAAAATAATCTGCTGAATGGGTGGCCCACACAAGCGCTTTTGCTTGTGTGGGGGACAAAGCTTTACTGATGCGTCGGGTGCGGGCCGTAAAACTTCCACTCGGTCGTGTAGTCCGGCGTCAGCGGCAGGTTTTCGAGATCGGCCCGCAGCAGCTCAATCGGCATTGGCCCTTCGTGCAGCACCGCGTCGGCGAACTGCTTTTCGGTCATCTTGCCCGAGCCAACCAGTTCCTTGTGCATCTGGCGGAACTGCAATGCGCCCATCAGGTACGCGCACTGGTAAAGCGGACCAACCGATCCGTTAAAGCTGCGCCGGACCTCGGCCGTGGCGTTGTCCACGTCCCAGCCAACGTTGTCCATCAGGTACTGAATGCACTGCTGCGGCGTCCACTTGCCGAGGTGGAAGTTCATGGTGAAGATGACGCGTGCCGAGCGGTGCATCCGCCACATCAGCGCGCCCACGCGCTCGGCGGGAGTCGAGTCGAAGCCTTTCTGGTAATACAGCATCTCCCACCAGAAGGCGTTGCCTTCCGACCAGAACGGCGTGCTGAACGCGCGGCGGTACGGCCTGTAGCGCGACATCGAGTAGAACTGCAGGAAGTGCCCGGGAATCATCTCGTGGAAGGCCTCGGCGTGGGACAGCGGCGTGCTGTTGCCCCTCATGCTCTGCATCCGCTGGGCAAAGGTCATGGTGTTTGTCGGGTAGGAGACGCTGATTTCGTTGCCGCCCGTAAAGAACGGGTTCACGAGCTGCCGCTGCGGCGTCATCATAATCATGCGCCACGTCTCCTCGGCCATGGGAGGCACCGTCACCAGATCGTTCTTCTTGGCGAACGCGATGCCTTCGTCCACCAGATTTTTGATCACCTGTGGCTGCTCGCCCGGCGGCACGTGCATCTGCTTCACCTTTTCGACCGCCGCGTGCCAGTTGTCGCCGTAGCCCATTTCGCGCGAGGCTTCGAGCATCTGCTTCAGGCACCAGTCGTACTCGGTCTGGGCAATGGCGATCAGCTCTTCCGGCGTGTAGTCAATCATGTTGTCGGCCAGGTCCGCCATGAGCGCGTCGCGGCCCACCGGGTCGCCGATGATGGTGGTCGTGTCGCCGGGCTTCAGGCCAACCAACTTCTCCCGCAGAAAGGTCTCATACCCGGTCAAGGCCTTATTGGCGTTCTGGTACGGCATGTCCACCCACCAGGTAAAGTCCGGATCGTAGCCGTTGTATTCGGTGAACCAGTCGCGCAGGTTCCTCTGCAACTCGCGTGTGGCCATGGCGGCCCGGTTCGCCACCATCGGGTCAATTTTGGCGGCGGCTTCGCCGTGGCGATTGGGATTCAGCTTCTTCTCCGCCTCGTCGATCTGCTTGACCATTTCGGCCAGCGCGGCCGCGCTCTTCTGCGCGTCGGGACGCTGCATGAGCCGCTTGCCCGTCATCATTTCTTCAATCGCGGGGGCGAAGGGCAGCAGGGGCTTCATCTGCGCGTTTTGCTCTTTTTCCAGCGCAATCTGGTGCAGCTCGGAGTTGCACTTGTGCTTCAGCAGCATGTAGTCGATCTGGTCCTCGTGCGAGAGAGCCTTGAAGTCCATTGCCGCCAGCATGGCCAGCTCGTTTTTATAGAACTTCTCCATCCGCGCGATGTGGGCCGGGGAAATCTCCACCGGATAGGTCTGCGAAAGGCTCCTGCGGTTGGCTGTGTACTGCTCGATGATCTCCGGCATTTTTGGCCCCTGCGCCTGGTTTGCCGGGACCGCCGCCCCCTGCGCGACGCCCGCAAGCGTCAAAACCGCGCCTGCCAGGAAAACGACTGCTCGCTTCTGTGACTGCATCTTCGGGTCCTTATAAATTGATTGAGAAACAAGCAAGTCTAACTCCCGGCCTTAACGGTTGTATACAAATGCGGAACCGCTGGTTGTATGCAACTCGTTGGATTCCCTTTCAGCGTCGCTATAATCGCCTTCAGCCTCTTCCCATGAAGCTTCTCCACGTCATCCCCAGCCTTTCCCCGGCCAGCGGAGGTCCCGCCGAGGCCCTGCGCCAGCTTGTCCGCGCCTATCCTAAGGCTGGAGTGTCCGCCGAAATTGCCTGCCTCGACGCGCCCGGTTCCGACTGGCTCGCGAGCTTCGCCGCCCCGGTCCACGCGCTCGACTGGCGCGGCGGGAAATACGGAAGGTCGCCGCGCCTGCGACAGTGGCTCGAGCAAAATGTCGCCCGGTTCGACGGCATTGTTGCCCACGCCATGTGGAGCTATCCCGCCGTGGCCGTCCGGCGCGCCGCCTGTGGGCGCGTCTCCTATGCCGTCTTCACCCATGGAATGCTCGACCCGTGGTTCAAGCGCCGTTATCCACTCAAGCACCTCAAGAAGCGGCTCTACTGGCCTATCCAATATTCCGTACTGCGCGACGCCAAGGCCGTGCTATTCACCAGCCGTCTTGAAAGCGAGCTGGCGCCGCTAAGCTTCCGCCCCAACCAATGGACCAGCCTTGTTGTCCCTTACGGGACCAATGGCCCACCGCCTGAGGAAGAAGCGCAGAGCGCGGCCTTCAGGGCAATGTTGCCCCAGCTTGCGGGGCGAAGGTTCCTGCTGTTCCTTTCGCGCATTCACGAGAAGAAAGGCTGCGACCTGCTGGTGGAGGCGTTTGCGTCGGTCGCCGGTACGCAGCCGGAGGTTGATCTGGTCATCGCCGGTCCTGACCAGACCGGACTTCAGGCGGGCCTCATGGCGCGGGCGGAAAAGCTGGGCGCTGGCGGGCGCATTCACTGGCCGGGGATGCTGACCGGCCTTGCCAAATGGGGAGCGCTGCGGGCCTGCGAGGCCATGGTGCTGCCGTCACATCAGGAGAACTTTGGGGTGGTGGTGGCCGAGGCGCTCGCCTGCGGACGCCCCGCGCTCATCTCCGATCAGGTGAATATCTGGCGGGAAATTAAAGAGGGCGGCGCGGGGCTGGTCGAGCCGGACACGCTCGAAGGGACCCGGTCGCTGCTCACCCGCTGGTTCGCCCTGAGCGGGCCGGAGCGGGCTGCGATGTCCGAACGCGCGCTCCCGGCCTTTGCGGCACAGTTCTCCATGCGGAACTGCGCCCTCGCTCTTCGCGATCTCTTCAATACCTTCGATTCTCTTTCCCAAAAAGCCCCCTGACTCCATGCGGCTGGAAGGCAGAAAACCCGTGTTGCTTATGATTCATCAAGACCGGGATGATCCTCAGTTGTAGCCGCCTCACAGCGAAACCGCCGCAGGCCCATTACAATTTCTTTCTATGCCGACGACGGTGCGCTCGTTTTCCAAGATCAATCTGGGGCTGGCCATTGGGCCGGTGCGGGCGGACGGGTTTCATAGTCTGACGACGCTCTATCAGACGCTGGCGGCGCACGATCTGGTGACGGTTGAGGCGCAGACCGCGACAGAGACGCGCATTCGACTGACGTGCAGCGATGAGCGGGTCCCGTGTGACGAAAGGAACACGGCGTTCAAGGCAGTGCGGCTGGCGCTGGAGACGGCGGGGGCAGCGGCCGAGGTTGCGATCCACATTGAGAAAAGGCTGCCGGTGCAGGGCGGAATGGGCGCGGGTTCGGCGAATGCGGCGGCGGCCCTGCTGGCTCTGGATCGGGAGTTGAAGGCGCGCGGCATGACGGCCGTTTGCGGGTCGGAGCGGCTGCGGATTGCGGCTGAAGTGGGCTCGGATGTGCCGTTATTTCTGATTGGCGGAGCGGTGCTGGGCGTGGGGCGCGGTGAGGAGGTGTATCCCATGCCGGATTTGCCTCCGACGCGCTGTGTGGTGGCACTGCCGGAAATTGGAGTCTCGACTCCGCAGGCGTTCAAAAATTGGGATGCGCGGCACTCTATTTGTTCCCCACTCAAGCCAGACCCAGGCTTGAGTGGGCCACCCTCGGAAGGTAGGCCAGCCAGCACAGGACATGATTCATTGACCGGCCCCGGCCCGTCCGGTAAACTGAATACGTTGAGTCGGTTGCTCGCGTCCGCATATTGCGAGCCGCACTCCTCCGGTGTCTTCGCCTCGGGCGCAGACCTTGCCGAGAATCCGCTTCTTGCGCTTGTCCGAACCGGGATTGAAAACGACTTTGAAGAAGTCGTGTTTCCTCAGAATCCCCTGTTTGGAACAATCAAGCGTGCGCTGGCGGCCTCGGATGACCGGGATCATGCGGCGATTTATGCGGCCTTGTCCGGGTCCGGTTCCGCGCTGTTCGGTCTCTATGCAACAGAGGTGGCGGCGGATGCGGCGGAAGAGCGGCTGGCGAAGATCGGCATCCGTTCAATGAGGACGGAGACGCTGACACGGGAAAAGTATTGGAAGCAGATGGCTAGCAGAGCGGATAGCTAAGCAGCGGTCAGCAAAAATCCGATCAGCTAAGAAGCGGTCATCGGACGAGCAGTCTGTGAATAGAGGAAAAGCTAGCAGCTAAGAGCTAGAAGCTGGTAGCTAGCAGTTGGGTTGTGTACTGGGCGATCGACTAACGGTAGGTCAAGTGCCTTTGGAGCACTTTGTCCAGGTTCGAATCCTGGTCGCCCAGCCAGATT
>DASTXK010000016.1:0-5050 GCA_035765555.1 Acidobacteriaceae bacterium | reverse complement strand
CGCTATTGGATTGCGGGCTGGTTCTTCATTCTGGCGCATTTTGCGCTCATGCTGCCGGCGCCGGTGAGCACTCTGGGGTCGGACCTGGTGGCGGCGCTCGCGCTGTCAGGGCTGCTGATGGGCGGCGTGTGTTTTCTTGCGGCTTCGGCCAGAGCTTCGAGTCCGCGGACATTTAAGTTTTGGGGCCTGGCGCTGCTGGCCGTCCCACCGGTAGGGTACATCTTTCTGGCAGTTTTCAGCCCGAGGAACGTGCTGCTGCTGCTGCCCATGTTTCTGGTGGCGGAGGCGGCGGTATTTTGCTTTGTGTTCAGCCGCTGGCCGCGGAGGCCCCGTGTTCTGGCGGCGGCGGTGTTCTGCGGGCTTGCCGCACTGGCGTGGGCGGGGCTTAATATTTTCGCGCATCGGGAGGTCCCCGGCGTCTACGCGCTGTTGATGCAGATCTATCTCATCAATGCCGTTGTGTACTGGCATGGCTTCCAGCGCTGGTCGATGGGTGTGATTACGGCGTCCTCGGGCCTGGTGGCATGGGGGATGGTCTTTCCGGTGGCGATTGCGCTGGCGGCGCTCGCGCCGGGAGTGCATGTTTCGGCGGAGTTGTGGAACCTGCCCAAGTATTTTGTGGAATTCGGGATGATTCTGACGCTGGTTGAGGGCGAGGTGATTGAGACGGCCCGGCAGCGGGAGGAGTATCGGGTGCTGTTTGACGGGAACCCGCATCCGATGCTGATCTTCGACCAGGAGACGCTGGAGTTTCTGAAGGTGAACGCGGCGGCGACGAACCATTACGGCTATAAGCCGGAGGAATTTCTGGCGCTGTCGCTGCGTGATATTCACCGCGCTGACGATGTTGCCCGGCTGGAGCACCGTCTGAAGGACGCAGGGGAACACACGCTGTATTCCGGGCCGTGGACGCATGTGAGGAAAGACGGGTCGGCGATTCAGGTGGAAATGGCTTCGCACCGGATCCAGTTTGAGGGCCGTCCGGCGCGGTTTTCGCTGGTGCAGGATGTGACGGAGCGGCAGCAGCTTTATGAGCGGCTGGTCTATCAGGCGCATCACGACATGCTGACCGGGCTGCCGAACCGCCTGCTTCTGAAAGACCGGATGCAGCAGGTGCTGGCGGCGGCGGAGCGGCAGGGGCAACAGGCTGCGATTTTGTGTCTGGATTTGGACCGCTTTAAACAGGTGAATGACACCTACGGACATCACGCGGGAGACACCTGCCTGCAGCAGGTGGCCACCACGCTGAGGGACAAGCTGCGCATGACGGACACGATTGCGCGTTCAGGCGGCGAGGAATTTATTGTCCTGTTGGGGCAGTTGAAGAGCGCGTCGGACGCGGGTCATGTAGCGCGCGTGTTGCTGGACAGCTTCCGCCAGTCGCTTCTGATCGAAGGTCACGCAGTAAATCTGACGGCCAGCATCGGCATAGCCATGTATCCCACGGATGGAACTTCCGCGCAGGATTTGTGGCGATTGGCCGACTCGGCAATGTACCGCGCGAAGCGTGCGGGAGGGAACCGCTACGTGTTTGCCCAGCACGGGGAGCTTCCGGATGATCTCGCGGAACTGGACCGCCAGATGGACGCGATACTACAGGAAGACCCGATTCGGGACCGCACGCCGGGTGATTGAGGCGAGGCGCGGCGAAGGAATCGCAGAGTGCCTGTTTATAATCCTCACATCGAACATTGTGAGGTTATGCTGTGAAGTTATTTGCCACCGCCTCTGTATCTTTTCTTTCCGCATCTGTCCTGGCCCTGATGTTTTCCGCCGCGCTCCAGGCGCAGTCCACTGAGCAAATTGTGAAATCGCTGCCCCCGCAGGAGCGGCAGGTGATTCAGCGTCTGGGCGAGTTGGACACGCTGCCTTCCGGGCAGTGGCGCGTTCACGCCGGCGATGTGCCGCACGGCGAAGACACCTCACTCGATGACTCGGGTTGGGCGACCGCGAAGCCCGGCACCGAAGGCCCGATGGAAGCGGAATGGTTTCGGCAATGGGTCGAGGTGCCCAAGAGCCTGCACGGCTATGACCTGACGGGAACGCGCATCTGGTTTCGGTTCAACGCGAGCGCGAACGGGCCGATTCCGCAGATCATTTACTTCAACGGGCGGCGCGTGGCCATGGGTGATGACCTGGAGCGGATTGTGCTGTTCGATCAGGCGAAGCCCGGAGACCGTGTGCTGGTGGCCGTGAAGCTGTTGCCGACCGTGGACAAGAAGCGATTCTCCGGAGCGGAGATGCACATTGACTTTGCTCCGGACCGGCCCAATCCCGATGATGAGCGGACAGAGTTTCTTTCGGCGGCGATTCTGGTGCCCAGTCTTTCAAAGCATGTGACGGAGGACCAGGCAACGCTGAGCAAGGCGATTACGGAAGTTGACCTGAAGGCGCTCGACGCCGGCGACCAGAAAGCCTTTGACGCATCGCTCAATACGGCGCAGCAGACGCTTGAAGCGCTGAAGCCGATGCTCCAGCAGGCGACCTTTCATGAGACCGGCAACTCGCACATCGACGCCGCGTGGCTGTGGCCGTGGACCGAAACGGTGGATGTGGTAAAGCGCACCTTCGGGACGGCGCTGCAGTTGATGAACGAATATCCGGACTACACCTATACGCAATCGGCGGCGCAATACAACGCATGGCTTGCAAACAAGTATCCGGAACTGAACGACGAGATCAAGAAGCGCATCGACCAGGGCCGCTGGGAGGTGGTGGGCGGGATGTGGGTTGAGCCGGACCTGAATTTGCCCGACGGCGAATCGACGGCGCGGTCCATCCTGATTGGCAAGCGCTGGTATGAGCAGCACTACGGCGTGAATGTGCGGATTGGCTGGAACCCGGATTCATTCGGCTACAACTGGCAGTTGCCGCAGATCTATAAGAAGTCGGGCATCGATTATTTTGTGACGCAGAAGATGGCCTGGAACGATACCAACAAGCTGCCGCTGAAGCTCTTCTGGTGGGAGTCGCCGGACGGCAGCAAGGTGCTGACGTATTTTCCGCATGACTATGCGAACCGCAACCTGGACCCGGTGCGGCTTTCGGAAAATCTGGCCGAGGCGCGGAAATTCTCTCCCGGCATGACGGAGATGATGGACCTGTACGGTGTGGGCGACCACGGCGGCGGCCCGACGCGCTCCATGCTTGACCAGGGCGTGCATTGGGAGAAGAGCGACAAGGTTGTTCCGAAGATGCGCTTTGGCACCGCGCAAACCTATTTCTCAACCGTCGAGAAGGAGATTGCGCCGGAGTCGCGGACCTGGGACTACGATTCGATTGCTAAAGGTTATCAATTGCCGGAGGCAGTTGCGGGGAAGATTTCGATTCCCACGTGGAACGACGAACTTTACCTTGAATACCACCGCGGCGTTTACACGACGCAGGCCAAGATGAAGTACAACCTGCGGCACGGCCCGGAGTGGACGCTGGATGCGGAAAAGGTGGCGTCGCTGGCGTGGCTGGACGGGGATGCGTATCCAAACGACAGGCTAACGGATGCGTGGAAGAAGATCACCTTTAACGATTTCCACGATCTCGCGGCGGGTTCCGGAATCGGCGTGATTTACAAGGACGCGCAGAAGGACTTTGACGTCGTCCACTGGGAAGATAATCAGGTTGCCGCGAAGGCGATGAAAACGCTGGATGCGCGTGTGAACACGAGCGGCACGGGCGTTCCGGTGCTGGTGTTCAATCCGCTGGCATGGCAGCGTTCGGGACTCGCGACCGTGACGGTGCAGATGCCGCAGGCGTCGTCAGCGGTTTCGGTGCTTGATTCAAAGGGCCATGTGCTCCCGTCGGAAGTGCTGTCGTCCGACGCGGCAACCCACAGCTTTAATCTGCTGGTGGATGTGAAGGATGCGCCGTCGCTCGGTTATGAGGTGGTGCATGTTGTCCCCGGAAAGCGGACATTTGCAAGCGACCTAAAGGTTTCCGGCCTGACGCTGGAGAATGCCGATCTGCGTGTAGTAGTGGACAAGACGACGGGTTGCATCACCAGTCTGTTCGACAAGAAAACTGGATTCGAGGCGCTCGCGGCTCATAGCTGCGGGAACGAGCTTCAGCTCTACCACGATCTGCCGAAGGAATACGA
Organism: Acidobacteriaceae bacterium; assembly: GCA_035765555.1. Lineage (GTDB taxonomy): Bacteria > Acidobacteriota > Terriglobia > Terriglobales > Acidobacteriaceae > Silvibacterium. Next base: position 957 of record DASTXK010000016.1, on the reverse strand, counting down.
TGCCTGGAACATCGATCCGGGAACGTACGATGTTCCTCCTACGAGGCTGGACACGGCGGACTCGGTTGAGCTTGTGGAGAAGGGGCCGATGCGCGCGGTTGTGCGCGTGACTCGGCACACCGACAAATCGAAGTTCGTGCAGGAGATCAGCCTTGCGGAAGGTTCAGACGAAGTTGTTGTGACAAACGATGTGGACTGGCACGAGACGCACGAATTGCTGAAAGCGGCGTTTCCGCTGGCGGCTTCGAGCGACAAAGCCACGTTTGAAATTCCCTATGGCACGATTGAGCGCGCGACAACGCGGAACAACAGTTGGGACAAGGCGCAGTTTGAGGTCCCGGCGCAGCGTTGGGCCGACCTGGGAGACGGGCAGCACGGATTCAGCCTGATCAACGACTCCAAGTTCGGCTATGATGCGCGCGGAAACGTGCTGCGGCTTACACTGCTGCGCTCGCCCACGTGGCCCGATCCCAATGCCGACCGCGGGCACCAGCACTTCAGCTATGCGCTGTATCCGCACGGCGGAGGGTGGCGGCAGGCGATGAGCGTCAGGCACGGGTTCGACTTCAACTACCACCTGAGCGCGATGCAGGTGGCTCCGCATACCGGTGAGATGCCCGCACGGCACTCGTTCGTTGCTGTCGAGCCGAGCAATGTGGTGATGACGGCGATGAAGAAGGCCGAGGACTCAGACGCTCTCATCTTCCATCTGTATGAGTGGGCGGGGAAGTCAGGCAGCATCACCATCTCCGTGCCGCTGGGCGCGACCGGCGCAACAGAGACGAACCTGATGGAGAAGCCGGAAGGTTCGCCGCTGTCCGTCACAGGTAATAAGGTTACGGTGCCGGTGCATCCGTATGAGATTGTGGCGGTGCGAGTGGATTATCCGCACAACTCGCGGCACTGAAGCAGAAACCCGCCGTGCGGTAGCGCGGCGGGTTTCTGCCTTCCGGAATA
>DASTXK010000015.1:0-4569 GCA_035765555.1 Acidobacteriaceae bacterium | reverse complement strand
TGTGAAGTATTACGAGACGATCTTCAATATCCTCGCCCGGCAATATGAGGCCGCCAAGCTCGACGAGGCCCGGGAAGGCCAGTTGATCCAGGTAGTGGATCCGGCGCTGGTGCCGGACCGCAAGAGTTCCCCGAGCCGCCTGCTTTGGACCGTAGTGGCGCTGCTGATCGGACTCGCGGCAAGCACCACGTTTTTTCTCTCGCGCGCCGCAATTCAATGGATGCACGGCGACCCGGAGACTGATCGAAAACTGATAGCGGTGCGACGGCTCTGGTTCCATCGCGGAAAGCGTGCGGCATGAGTACGCATAAAACGGAGCCACTCATGGCCGATGGAGTCAATGCATCTGCGGACGCGGGCAAACGCTCTTTCAACGGTGCCGCACCATCTCTGCCTCCGGAGTCCGGCGCGCCCCGTGTCGCGCGCCTCGCCAGAAACGCCATCGCCAACCTGCTCCGGCTGGGTGCCTCGTGGCTTGTCATCCTGCTCGTTCCGCCCGTGCTCGTGCGATCCCTCACCCATTCTGAATACGCCACCTGGATGCTGGTGCTCCAGATCGCCGCCTATTCCACGCTTTTCGATAGTGCGCTTCAAATGTCCGTCAGCCGGTTCGTCGCCCGCGCCTTCTGGGCATCCGACTGGGACCTCCTCGGCGAAACCATCAGCAGCATCACCCTACTCTTCACCTTCGCCTCCGCGGTCGTCCTCGCCGGAATCGTGATTCTCGCTCTGGTCATGGGCCACTTCTTTCATTCCATTCCGCCCGCCCTCTTATATCAGGCCAAATGGTGTCTGGTAATCGTGGGAGGCGCGCTGGCCCTGGTCTTCCCCGCTTCCGCCCTGGCCGGCCTCAGCCTCGGCATTGAGAAGAACCATGTCAACGCCATCGCCGGTAGCGCCTCAAAGTTGATCGGCGCCGCCGGGACCGTATGGGCCGCGCTGCACCACGAGGGGCTTGTCCGCATGGCCCTTTGGACCAGCCTTGGAATCTTCGTTCAACCCGCCATTTTTTTTCTCGCGACCATTCGCCAGGACCTGTGGTCTTTCTTTTCTCCGCGTCTCATCCGCATGGCACGGGCCTTGGAGTTCAGCCGATTCTGCTCCGCCGCGCTGGTTGCGCAGATCAGCGGCCTCTTCATTGCCGGCCTCGATCTGCCCATTGTCGCCGCGTGGGATTTCTCCAACGCGGGCTACTATGCCATCGCCATCATCGTCAGCAATATGCTCACCGTTCCTTACGGCGCGGTTCTTTCCACACTTGTGCCAATCATTTCCAGCCGCTCGGCGGAGGAGTCGCCGGAATCCATGGGCCGTGTGACGCTGCGCACAACCCGGCTATCGACCGGGCTGCTTCTCTGGATCGCTATTCCGTTGATGATCGGAATGCCGCTGCTTCTGCGCCTCTGGGTAGGTAAGGAATACGCGCTCAACACGCTGCTTCTGGGCGAGGTCCTGTTGGGTGCGAACCTCGTGCGGCTAACGTTGATGCCCTACTCCACGGTGGGCTTCAGCGCAGGGGAGCAGAACAAAATGCTGGTTTCGCCCGGCGTGGAAGGTGCGGTGAATGTCGCATTCAGCCTGCTGCTGGTCCGCTCCATGGGAGCGACGGGCGTCGCCGTCGGGACCCTCATCGGCTCGTTCTTCGGCGTGGGTCTCCACTTCTGGAACAGCATGGCCTACACCCGCAGCATGTCCTTCAAAAAAACAGATTTGCTCCTTCAGGGAATCCTGCAGCCTCTGGCCTGGAGCCTGCCCGTCGCCATTGTCTGCGCCATCCTCTTTCCCCTCGCCGGTTCCATCGGCATCAAATTGCTGGTGCTCGCCGCCGCCGTGGCGGCGCTGGCGTTCGTGTTCTGGAAAGCCGTCCTTAAACCGGAAGACCGCACCATGTTCCGTCTCGCGAGCGGACATCTTCTTCCTTTCTCTCCCCGCGCCGAGGGGTGAACCGAGCAGTGAATGATCCTCGCAGTCATGGTCCGCTACAACACGCCTCTGGCTCAGTCGGACACAGCGAATGGCCTGCGTGATGCGCTCGCTTCCAATCCCATACTCCGGGAAAAGTACCGGTTTCTCCTTTGGGACAACAGCCCGAAACGGCTGATGGATTCCGACGTTCCCTCACCTTTTGAATATCGACATTCCCGTCACAACCTTGGGATTTCCGGGGCCTGCAACGGTGCGCTGCACCTCGCGCGCGAACAGCGGCATGCCTGGATGCTCCTTCTCGATCAGGACACCCACGTTACCGCATCCTTTCTGGAAACCATGCTGCGATGGAGCATGGACCTGGCGCTGCGCCGCGAAATTGCCATCGCCGCTCCCACAGTCCGAGTCGGGGACAAAATCGTTTCTCCGCGGCGGCATCTCTTCAATCGGCATCGCGCCTATCCCGATGCCGCCCCCTGCATTGCGGATGGCGAACCCTTCGCCATTAACAGCGGCTCGCTTATCAGGACTTCGGCTTTACACGCCATTGGCGGATTCAGCCCGGACTTCTGGCTTGACTACTCCGATATCTACGTGTGCCATCAGCTTTACCTGCATGGTTATAAAATCTGGCGCGCCACGGATGCCGAACTTCAGCACGAGATGTCTGTAATGGATTACGACCGCCTGATGACTCCCTCGCGCTACACCAATTTTTCCTATGCGGAAACCGCCTTCAACGACCTCTACCGGGGCACGCTTGAAAACTGGGTGCAGAACCTTCGCCTGATGGCGCGCGCCGTGCGCCAACGCCGCAGGTATCAGGACCCCGCGTTTTCGCGCATCACCCTGGCCCAGCTTTTTTATCGGTTGCGAGTTTCGCGGGCGTCACGAATTGACCAATGGATGCGCTCCGGCGAACAGCGGCGCGCCCGCGCAACCCTCCAGGACGCTCTCGACCAGAGGATGGCGGGATGACTCTTGAGTTCGATCTCGCCGCTCTCTTCGCGCTCGTGCTGCTCAATTACTGGCTGTGGCGCTCGGTTCTTTATCCGCCCTTCATCTTCTGCTTCATGTGGCTGTTCGTTCTCGCGACCTATCGCATGGACTTGATTGATGTTTATCCGGTGCATCCGGACACGCTCGCCATCGTCATCTGCGGGGCTGCCATTTTTTCCCTCGGCGGCCTGTTCGCCTCACTGACGCCCCGCCCGCTGCTTCGTCTCCATCTGTTTCCGGAACCGCCTGAGGAACGGTCCACGCTGATTCGCAACATTCTTACGGTGGTGGTCCTCTGCGGCGTTCCGCTCTTCTTCTACGAGGTCGTCAAGATCAGCGAGCAAGGCGTTGGGGCCAACCTGCTGATGCGCGCCCGCGCCGCCGAGGTGGAAGCCGCGCAGAACGGCCAGCAGATCAACTCCTTTCTCCTCGATTATTTTGTCATCGGTTCAACCTTCGTCGCGCTCATATTCGCGACCGGAAAGCGCGATTGGAAATTCCGCGTGGTGGTGGTCTGCGCCTTCATCGGCTGCGTCCTGAGCACTGGCCGCACCGGTCTGCTGCTTCTGATCGCCGGACTCTGCGCCGTCCGGCTGCTGCGCCGTCATCAGGAGCGGTTTTGGCAGGCCCTCAAATCCCTGCGTTGGCCTGTGATGCTTTTCGTCGCACTCTATGTCACGCTGATCTTCACCAACAAGAACACGAAAGGCATAGGCGGAGGCGTCTCAGGAATCGCTTCTTACTACGTCCTCAGCTACATCGTCGGCCCGCTGGCCGCATTTGACGCGGTGGTGCAGGCACCCGGGAGCTTCGCCCTCGCGACGAGCCACGTCTTTGAATTTCCATTGAAGATCGCCGCGGCGTTTCATCTGCTCTCTTACACCGCGCCGCCTAAACTCGACACCTTCGTTCAGGTCCCCTTTGCCGCCAACGTTTATACCGTATTCAAGTTTTACTTCCTTGAACTCGGAGTTGGAGGGACCATCACCATCTTGTTCATCTTTGGCCTGCTGCATTCTCTGCTCTATCTAAAGGCGAAACAGGGAGGTCGCCTCAGCACGTTTCTCTACGCCTACTCGATTTATGCAGTCATCATGGTCGTCTTCGACGACGCATACTATGACATTGGCGTCTATCTCCGCGCCTTTCTTTTCGGGGCAGTCTATCTTGCGCTTTGCACGTGGTCCTTTCACTGGTTTCCGCGCATCCGCTTCCGGCCGCTCCGCATCCTGCCAAATAGCCGCCCCGATTCATCATCTCTCGGGAGCGCCTCCTAGTCGCGCACCATGAAACCGATCGCCATCAACGGACGCTTTCTCACTCAGCCTGTCACAGGCGTCCAGCGCCACGCCCGCGAGCTTATCCTGACGCTGGACGCAATGCTCGCTTCCGGCGAACTCCAGCGTCCGGCGCAACCGGTGGAGCTACTGGTTCCACCCGCTGTTCGCGAACGCCCGCGACTCCAGTACATCCAACCGCGCCGGGGAGGCCAGTTCAGCGGACATTTATGGGAACAGCTTTCGCTGCACGCTGGCTGCCGAGGCAAGGTGCTGTTTACGCCCTGCGGCGGCGCGCCGCTGCTGCACCGCGACCACGTTTTCATTGTCCCGGACGCTGCGGTCTTCGACACGCCCGGCGCCTACA
>DASTXK010000014.1:0-2703 GCA_035765555.1 Acidobacteriaceae bacterium | reverse complement strand
GCACCGCATGGGCTGGTTCGGATGGAGTTGGGGCGGGACTTTCACCATTTACGCGCTCACGCACACCGACCGCTTCCTGCTGGGGGCGTCGGGCGCGCCCGTCACCGACTTTCGCAACTACGACTCCATCTACACGGAGCGCTATCTCGGGCTGCCGTCGAAAGACCCTGAGGGCTACCGCGTCTCCTCGGTACAGAACAGCGCGAAAAACCTCCACGGCCATCTCATCCTGTTTCACGGCACTGGAGACGACAACGTCCACTTCGCCAACACGGTTCAGTTCATCCAGAAGCTGCTCGACGCCGGCATTCCTTACGACTACAACATCTACCCACGCAAGACCCACTCGGTGGCCGGGCCGGTCGATCAGACCCACCTGCACAAGCGGCTGCTCTGGGCATTCGAGACCTACGTGAAAAATGCCCACCCAGCGGAGGCCCGCTGATGCATCCGGCCGAACGCCCCGACACCGCCGACCTGGTCCGCGCACGCGCCACGCTTGGCGACTTTGAGCTGACCATCCTGAGCGATGGCTTCTATCTGCTCGATGGCGGAGCCATGTTCGGAGTCGTCCCCAAAACCATGTGGGAAAAACGCGCTCCGGCAGATGCCCAGAACCGTATCCTGCTCGGCCTCAACACAGTTGTTGTCCGCACCGGCAAGCACACCATCGCCATTGAAACCGGAATCGGCAACAAGCTGCACGAAAAGCTGCGGGTCATTTTTGACGCCAAGCAGCAGTTGCCGCGCGCCTTTGAGGCCGCCGGAATCCGGCCCGAGGACGTGGACATTGTCATCAACTCCCACCTGCACTTCGACCACTGCGGATGGAACACCACCCGCCTGCCCGATGGGCGCGTCGTCCCCACCTTTCCCAACGCCCGCCACTTCGCGCATCGCGGCGAAGTGGAGCACGGCCACCTGCAACTGGAGCGCGACGCCATCAGCTACATAAGCGGAAACTATGACCCGCTGATTGAAAACGGCCAGATGACTCTGCTCGACACGCGCCCCGGCGAGGTCACGGAAATCGTCCCCGGCATCTCGGTCGAGTGCTATCCCGGACACACGGCCCAACTGCTGGCCGTCAACATCGACTCAGCCGGCAAGCGCGCCTGCTACATCTCCGACCTTGTCCCCACCAGCGCGCATCTGGACATCACCTGGGTCATGGGCTACGACCTCGATCCGCTCACCTGCATCGAGCAGCGCAAGCGCTTCTATTCCCGCGCGATTCCCGAACAGTGGCTCGTGCTCTTTACCCATGATCACCACAACCCCATGGGCCACATTGAGTGGACCGAAAAAGGCAAGCCGCGCCTTAAAGAACTGAATCCCTAGCGCGCGAACTTTCCTCTTTCCGGCTGCGTCTGTCTTCTTGATTGGCCGCTCACGGCCATCTTGCGAAATACTAGGGTGGTATGCAGATGAAGATGCGGCGCCACAAATCTTTCGCCCGGATTGTTTCCGTGCTCTTACCGCTCTGCATGGCCATTGGCCTGGCCGGATGCGGCAAGTTTTTTGTTCGGGAGAACAGCGGCGGCGGCGGTGGTGGCGGCGGAACCGGCACGGGCAATTACTTCTACGTGGCGAACCAGACCACGGGATCAATCGCCGGATTTGCCCTCGGGACGCGCGGCATCACCAATACGTCCAACTCGCCCTATGTCCTCGGCGTCGTCTCGCCCAGCGCCATCACGGTGACGCCCAACGGCAGGTATATCTACGTCGGCACCGTGGGAGCAATTTATGGGTATTCCGTCGGCAGCGACGGCGCACTGACATTGCTGAATGGCGGCAGCGCGCTTATCTCTGGCATAAGCCCGTCGGCGGTGCGGGTTGATCCTTCCGGAAACTGGCTCATCGCAGCCGATCCATTTCCTGAGGCATTCGTCTTCTCCATCGATGCAAACAGCGGAATGCTGACCCAGCAGGGCACTCAGCTCGACTTGAACGCAGGCGTGCCGACCCGCATCGTCTTTACACCCAGCAATGGGCTGGTCTATATCTCGCTGGCCACCTCGGAGGCGCAGCCGATGAACTCCGGCGGCGTGCAGGTCTGCACCTTTAACCAGAGCGCCGGTTCGCTCTCTAAAACCAATCAGTTCCTGCTGCCACTTTCCGCGGGCAACGGAGACTACGGCCTTGCGGTCGATCCCGCGGGCAAATATCTGTTTGTGGCGGAAACCGGCGTTAACGCGGTGCGCGTGCTTTCCATCGCAGCTAACGGCGCGCTGACCAAGGTCTCCGGATCGCCCTTCCAAACCGGGCTGGGGCCAAAGGCCGTTCTGGTTGATTCCACCGGCGCTTATGTCTATGTGGCGAACGCGACCGACGGCACCATTTCCGCCTTTTCCCTCGCCGCCGCAACCGGGGCACTGACCGCGATCAGCGGCTCTCCGTTTCGAACCGGCGTCGCACCGTCCGACCTCGTCGAGGACACCTCGGACAAATATATTGGAGTGGCCAATCAGGGCGGCAATCCCGACTTTCAGGTGTTCACCATCGGCGGCGCAACCAGCGCCACTCCCGGCGGCCTGACCAGCTTTGCCAAAACCACAGGCTCGAATCCTTCAGGGACGCTGGCCGTCGTCGCAACGAACTAGGAGCTACTGCAAAGCGCGGCGCGCGGCCTCCCGCCCCATGCGAACCATGTCCGGCAGGCCCACTCCGTAATAGGCGTTGCCGGCCAGATGCAGCCCC
>DASTXK010000013.1:0-2513 GCA_035765555.1 Acidobacteriaceae bacterium | reverse complement strand
CGGAAGCTGATCCGGCGAGACACAACTCGGCGGCAACGTTCTGCTTGATGCCAAAGAAGGCGCCTCCCGCCGCTGCCGCCGCGATGGCAATGAGAGCGCCGATTAGACGAAGGTTCTGCTGCCCCCACTTCGTCGTCGGATTGGCGGCGTGAGCGCGAACTTGTCTCTCCAACGGACGCTCCCATTTGTCGATGGCAACGCAGTTCAGCCAGCAAAGGGACGCGAACAACGCGGCCAGGAACGCAAGCACCACGGCGGCTTCAACATCGCCCGGGGCAAGCCGCGACCATGCGGGTGCGGCAATCGCGGCGGCGGCGATTGCGGCAACCAGGAGTTCCTTCGGAAACCAGCTCTCGATCGCGCATCTCCGCTGATGGACGAGCGCGAAGTAAGCGGCGGCAAGCACAAAGAGAAAAGCATCGGCACGGCGGGCGCGCGCCTGCATATGCAGCAAGACAAGCCATGTAAGCAGGCTTGCGACTGGAACCGCCGCGGTGAAGATTGCAACCCGGTGACGGAGGTAGAAAAAGTGCCGGTCGCGAAGCCGGAAGCTGTTTCCCGGATGTAGGCCGTCAAGAATGCGATCGGCGACATAAAGGAGCCAGGTCCCGAGAAAGAGGATCAGGAGCGGACTGGCGGGCAGCGTGATTCGCAGGGCGCGTGCGATGCTCCACGCCCAGATGGTGGCGACACAGGGAGCGTCGAGCGAGAGCAGGTGCCAATACTCAGCCGGGATCAGGATTGGAAGCCTGCGTCGTGCAGGAACAGCAACAAGCTGGGTTAGGGCCACGGCAGTATTTTATAGGCGCGGACACATTCATTCAGCTTCGCGCGCTAAGTTGTTCGTGCTACAACAGGGAGTTGTGTTTTCATCGGCGTGCGGAGGTCGGAATGCGGCGGGTTCTGGTTGCTGTAACGGTGGTAGCTTGCTCCCTCGGCGTTGGATATGCGCAGAACGCGCCCGGCGCGTCGGGGTCGCTGGTGGTGGACTCGATTGCTCCCGGCCTTCAGGCGAAGATCGACGCGGCGGCGGAGCGGGTGCTCGCGAAAACCGGCGTGCCTTCGGCCTCCATCGCCATTGTGCAGCATGGAGCCATCGTCTACACGCACGCATATGGCAAGGCCCGGCTCGAACCGCTGGTCGCTGCAACTCCAGCCATGCGGTATTCGATTGGGTCCATCTCCAAGCAGTTCACGGCGACGGCCATGCTGATGTTGGAGCAGCAGGGGAAGCTGTCGATTGATGACCCGGTCTCGAATTATCTGCCCGATCTGACTCGGGCGAACGAAGTTACGATCCGGATGCTGTTGTCGCATACGTCGGGTTATCAGGATTATTACGCGGAGGACTACACCATGCCTCCCATGATGAAAGCGACGACGGCGCAGCACATTCTGGATGTGTGGGGAAAGAAGCCGCTGGATTTTGATCCCGGCACGCGGTGGCAGTACTCGAACACCAACTTTGTGATTGCCGGGGCCATTGTGGAGAAGGTGAGCGGCGAACCGCTGATGGAGTTCCTGCAGCAGCGCATCTTCAAGCCGTTGGACATGCGGCAGGTAATGAACACGGACGTGAACGCGCTGGGCGATACCGATCCGCAGGGATACATTCGGTATGCGTTGGGGCCGCTGCGCCCGGCTCCGAAGGAGGGCCGCGGCTGGATGTTCGCGGCGGGCGAGTTGGCCATGCCTGCTTATGACCTTGCGCAGTGGAACATCAGCATCATGAACCGCTCGCTGCTCAATCCGAAGTCGTATAACGAAATGTTCGCTCCCGTCATGCTGAAGAGCGGCGAAAGCTCGCATTACGCGCTGGGGCTGTTTGTGCGCAAACTGGACGGGCATCCAGAGCTTGAGCATTCGGGCGAGGTGTCGGGGTTCGTTTCGGAGAATATGGTCTTTCCCCAAGACAAGGCGGCCATCACGGTGCTGACCAATCAGGAAGCGTCTTCAGCGGCTTCGGCGATTGGTACGGCGATTGCTCCGCTGGTGCTGGGGCTGAATGAGGCGGCGGGAACGGTGACTCCTGCGGAAGCGCAGGGCCGGGAGATTCTTGTTGGGTTTCAGCACGGGAAGATCGACAGATCGCTGTTCACGCCGAACTGCAATGCGTATTTTGACCAGACGGCGATGGAGGACTTCCAGTCGAGCCTTGCTCCGTTGGGCGCGCCCACTTCGTTCAAACAGACAGGAGAGGAGTTGCGCGGCGGCATGACCTTCCGGTCGTTCTCGGTGACGTTTGCGGGCTCGCCAGTGAAGGTCCGGGTGACGACCTACACCATGCCCGATGGGAAGCTGGAGCAGTACCTGGTGATTCCGTCGGAGTAGTAGCGATCAGACGTGGAATTTGCTGAACGCTGACCGCCGATCACAGAACGCTTGCTTTACAGCGGCCTGTCCGTGTACAGCGTCTTGTCGGAGATTTCCTGCAACTCGTACATCTTCTTTCCGTGATCGGCCATAAGCTGCTCCACGTGGTCGTGGAACTCTCCCGGCACGAACAGGAAGAT
>DASTXK010000012.1:0-5140 GCA_035765555.1 Acidobacteriaceae bacterium | reverse complement strand
CAAACGCGAGACCTGGGGCACCCACATCTGTTATTGCAGGCTGGGCCCCTGCAGCGTATGCTGGTCTCGATTTCCGGGCCCTGAGTGGGAGGCACATGTGCTGCGGCGGTGTCTTGTTTCGGGTATCTGCATTTCCATCTTCCTGGGCATTGCGAGCGCCGGGGCTTTTGCGCAAAGAGCGGGAATTTTTGTCACACCAGTTCCGAATGCTCCGTTTCGCGGCGTGGTCGAAGTGCAGCGGTCGATTGCGCAGAAAAACGGCACGGTCATCAAACTGAAAACCATGCGGGTGATCGCAAGGGACAGCGAGGGGCGCATCCACACGGAGATGCGGCAGCTTCTGCCGGTTTGGTCGAGCGCGGCACCGGTCATTTTGAGCGTGCGTATTTATGATCCGCAGACGCGGGTCTCGACAATGCTCTATCCGAAGTATCGGATGTACCGTTCCATGGTGGTCAACCGGCCGCCATCGACGGACCCGCCGGGAGAGTTGGACGCGACCACGGCGGGCGCAAGCCTGCCACCCAGCCAGTTTACAAAGCTGGAAGATTTGGGCACACGTGAGATGAATGGATTCGAGGTGCATGGGGTGCGGGAGACGCAGACAATTCCGGCGAGCGGCGGTGGACAGCCGGTGACGGTTACGGATGAGTACTGGTATTCGGATTATCTGCACCTCAACGTGGTGGTGAAGCACAGTGACCCGCGAACGGGCAGCGTGACGATGGCCTTTACCCGGGTTTCACAAGAGGAACCGGACCCCTCACTGTTTGCAATCCCGAATGGGTATAAGCCGCTGTCGATGATGCGAGCCAAGGGATCGAAATAGGCGGTTGCGATGCTGATGCCGCGCGGAGCAGCGGTATATGGCTGGTAAGGCGAGCGGGCTCCCACCCTTCGCGCATGATGCCGCGCAAAGGATGGGGCACCCGGCACCCGGCGAGTGCGGAAGCCCGCGCTTGCGGCGCTTCCCACCTAACTCACGGCTGCCGTATATGATGCCCTTGGGAGATCCCTTGATGAAGATGATGGCTCGTATGGGCGTAAGCGCCCTTGCAGTATTGTTTGCCGCCGCTTCCCTTTCCGCTTCAGCCCAGACAAAAACCTCAAACACCGAAAAGGCGCGGGCGTGGTGGGACAATGCCGTGATCTATGAGATTTATCCGCGCAGCTTTCAGGACTCGAACGGGGACGGCGTGGGCGATTTGAACGGCATTACGTCGCGGCTGGACTACCTGAAGGTGCTGGGCGTGGACGCGGTCTGGCTGACGCCGATTTATCCCTCGCCGCAGGTGGACTTTGGGTATGACATTTCGGACTACCGCGCCGTTGATCCGCAGTACGGAACGCTGGCCGATTTTGACCGGCTGCAGCAGCAGGCCAAGCAGCGCAGGATTGGCGTGATTATGGACCTGGTGCTGAACCACACGTCGGACAAGCACCAGTGGTTCATTGAGTCGGCAAGCTCGCGAACGAATCCCAAGGCGAACTGGTATGTGTGGAACGACGGCAAGATGGTGAACGGGAAACGGGAGCCGCCGAACAATTGGATTTCGCTGTTTGGAGGGTCGGCGTGGCAGTGGGACCCGGCGCGCAAGCAGTATTACTACCATGAGTTTTATGTGCAGCAGCCGGATTTGAACTGGCGGAATCCGCAGGTGCGGAAGGCCATGTATGACGTGGAGCGGTACTGGATCCATCGCGGGGCGGCGGGCTTCCGGCTGGATGCGATTACCTCGCTGTTTGAGGACCCAAAGCTGGCGAACGAGGCCTACGTGCGGGACGAGAACGGCAAGATAGAGATCAACGCCTACGGCGATAAAGAAGTGGACCGGAGCAAGACGGACAATCTTCCGGAAGTGAACGGGGTGCTGAAGCAACTGCGGCAGGTGGCGGACTCGACCAGCGATCCGAAGTGGGGCAAGAAAGTGGTGCTGATTGGGGAGACATACGTTGGATCGATTGCCGACCTGCGAAAGCTGTATGGGACGCACAATGATGAGTTGAATCTACCGATGGATACGCAGGTGGGATTCATCAACAAGCTGGATGCGGCTGAGTTCCGCAAGAAGATCAGCGAGGCGGAGACGGACCTGAATGGGAACGAACCGCTGTTCGTTTTCGACAACCACGACAATCCGCGGTGGGACCGCTATAGCGATGGCCAGCATACGACCGAGATTGGCCGGATGCTGGCGGCGATTTTGTTCGCCTCGCGCGATACGGCGATGATGTATTACGGCGACGAGATCGGAATGAAGACAACTCCGCCGACACGGAAGGAAGATGTGCGCGACCCGATTGGGATAAGAGGCTGGCCGAAGGAGAAAGGCCGCGACGGCGAGCGGACGCCGATGCAGTGGGATTCGGGGCCAAACGCGGGCTTCTCGAAGCCGGGCGTGAAGACTTGGCTTCCGATTCCGAACAGCTTTATCACTGTGAACGTGAAGGACGAGGTCCGCGACCCGGATTCGATGCTGAACTGGTACAAGCAGATGATCGCGCTGCGGAAGACGAATCCAGCGTTTCGCGGGCGCGAGGTTATGCTGAACACGAGCAACAACCAGGTGCTGTCGTGGCTGCGGCAGGCGAAGGGCGCGCCGGCGGTGGTGGTGGCCTGCAACTTTACCGCGCAGCCGCAGACGATTGGGTTCAACTTGTCGGGTCACGGAATCCATAGCACGCGGGTGAAGACGCTGCTGAAGTCGCCGGGGACGAGCGATCCGGCGTCGTTGAAGCAGGTGAAGCTGCCGGCGTTCGGGGTGTACATCGGGCAGGTGGAGTGAGTAGCCAGTAGCTTAGCCATTAGCCATTAGGAGCCTAAGGTCGGGGAATGCGATTTTCTCCACTCGCCCGGCTGCGAACAACCATCCTATATAGCGTTGCTGAACTCGCTGAAAGGAAGTTTTTCGCGGCACAGGCATTCGCTGGATGAAGATTCCATGGCACAGGCGGGGGAGGAAATTCGCAAAAGATTTGTGGCGTGAAATTCAGGACAACAACGTACTCGACGGCGCGGCTGTTCTGGCGTTCTTCTTTGTGCTGGCGATTTTTCCGGCGATGATTTTTGTTCTTTCCCTGCTCCCTTCCCTCTCGATTCCCCACTTGCAGCAGGCCATTCTGGACCTTCTCCATCAGGTGCTGCCGGAGCAGTCCGCGAACCTTTTTGAGGTGACGATACGGTACGTGTCGTCCAGCGGACATAGCGGGCTGCTGACGTTTGGACTCATCTTTACGCTCTGGTCGGCCTCAAGCGGCGTCTACGCGATCATGCAGCAACTCAACGTGATTTCCGGCGCCACGGAAGGGAGACCCTTCTGGAAGGTGCGGGGAACCGCGATTCTCTTAGTGTTGTTCTTCGCGTTGCTGCTGATTGTCGCTCTATCGCTGGCGATATTCGGAGGGGTGGTCCAGTCGTGGACGGCGTCGATCATCGGCTGGAGCCGGCCGTTACGAACCTTCTTTGCGACCCTGCGGTGGATCATCCTTGCCGCAGCCCTGCTGCTAGGCCTGGCCGTGACGTACCGGTTTGGGCCAAATCTGGAAGGTGAGTTCCGGTATCTTTCGCCGGGCGGAGTGACCGCCGGCATTCTGATCGCGCTCGCCTCGGTCGGATTTCGATTTTATGTGTCCGAATTCGGCAATTACGGCGCCACATACGGCAGCCTCGCCGCCATTATTGTGCTGATGCTCTGGACTTATATGTTTGGAATCGCGCTTCTGGTGGGTTGGGAAATTAATAAAATCTGGCCCCCTCCGAAACCGGAGTCATTGGAATGAAGAGGGCTGTACCAACATCAAAGAAGAAAAATGAGGCGCGCCGGACTGAAGCGCCATGCACCCTGCGGCTTCAGGCCGCTTGTGACTTTTCCCGAAACAGCGGCACAAAGTGCCGGTCGACAAATGCTTCATAGGAAGTTGGAGTTGTATTCTGCTGGGAACGCTTCTCCAGCGCATGGATGTATCCGGAATTCAAGGCTGATGACATCTCAAGTAGTCCGTCCAGAACGCTGCCTGAAAAGCCTAGTTGCAAGAATGCGGGCCGTGCCTGCTCATCAGAAAGCTGGACATACGAAAGCCCGGGCTTATTGATTGCTTTGGCAATGATCGCCGTCACTTCGTTGTAGTCGAGTTCACGCTGCCCCAGCAACTCTCGCGTCTGCTTCCCGCTGAAGTCCAACTTGCGCAGCGCGTCAGCGGCAGCCATGCCGATGTCGTGAGTGGCAATCATCGGCAGCTTCAAATCGCTCCGTACCGGCCCGGCAGTGTTGCCGAAGGCGCGAATCGCGCCTGCCTGACCAAGGGTGTTTTCCATGAAGTAACCGGCGCGAATGTGCAGAACGTTGAGACCGGCGATTGCATTGAGTCCCTGCTCAAGGTGGCGCAGACCGCCGATGGGTCCGGTGCCTTGCGGCTTGTCAGCGCCGATGCTGCTGAGGACCACGGCGTATTTAACTCCCGACTGCTTCACTGCGTCGACGAGCGCGCCTACCACGCGCTGTTGATACGCCACATAGTCCGGGCTGGTTATGTCCGGGGGGATCATCAGGTAAACCGCTCGCGCTCGCGAGAACGCGCGGGAGAGCGACGCATGGTCGGTGATATCCGCCGTCAGCGGCTCCGCGCCTTGTTTAACAAGTAGCTGCAGGCGTTCCTCATTCCTGCCGACGGCCACCACTTTCTCTCCTGCCGCCAGCAATTGCGTGGCCACGACCTTTCCGGTATTGCCGGTTGCACCAGTAATGACGTACATGAATGTCCTCCATTGTGAGCTTGGATGACGGGGACTGCGCAATCGATTCAACTTCATCCGAAGGTCGCGTTAGTGCGGCGAATCGATCGAGTCATTGAGAAATCGATCACGGCCAGGTTAAGTCCACTTGCCGGTTGCGATGGGCGGGCCTATACTCCATTGGTTTGGCCGGAGTGCGGTCAGGGCTGGAAGCGGAGCCATGGCCGCAAGGCGGCATTGGCCGGAAATCCGGCGCATCCAAAAGAGGTGGGGTGAGTATGGCGTCTGTCACACTTGAGCACGAGATCAATCCATGGGAAGCGCAGGCGGCGCGCTTTGATTTTGCCGCGCGCAAACTGAATCTGGACGAGGGGCTGTGGAAGGTGCTGCGGTATCCTTCACGCGAAA
>DASTXK010000011.1:0-22057 GCA_035765555.1 Acidobacteriaceae bacterium | reverse complement strand
CACAGCGTGCTTCCCGGAGGTCCACGCAAAGTTCAACTGCCCCTGGAAGAGATTCCCGAAGGATGACATGACTGAGCCGGCAGCCGCATTGAAGGGCTCGAACAATCCATCGGTGAATTTCAGCGCGGGGTCGGTACGGTTCGGCGTGGGGAAAGATGGTGTTGTCCTCGTGATGCTGAAGGATGCCGACCAGAGATACCGAGGCGAAACGGTGCGGGTGTAAGTGAAAACCACATTGCGCTGCCGGTCTTGATATTGAACGCCAAAGCTGGGGTCGAGCAGTGTCTGGTCCGGGTTGGTCGTGGGCCCTTTTAGATTGTCATAGGTAAGCCGCCCCAGGAACTCGCCCTTTTCCCCAAGCTTCTGGTCAATGCGAATCGAAAACTGGTCCGCATCGGTGTCCACATTCGACGGCGCCGCATAGGTGCGCTCCCCGTATGCTCCGGTCGGATCATTCGGCAATGGATAGCGAGCGAGCACTGCGGCGATCTTTGGATTTACAACGACCTGAAGCGTGTCGGTGCTTCCGTCAGGGTACGTTACCGTGTCCACGCCGGCGCGCTCGGCGGCCGTCGGAACGGCGATCACCTGGGTCGTTCCCAACACCTGCCGGAAGCCCTGATACTCACCGAAATAGAAGGTCCGCCCGCGCCCGTCATAAATATGCGGCAGCACGACCGGACCACCGTTGGTGAGTCCAAACTCATTTCTGCGGAAGGGAGGAATCCGTCCCGGCTCGGCAATCGACGGGTGGTCGAAATAGTTTCGCGCGTCCAGGGCCGAGTTGCGCAGGAACTCGAAAAAGGAGCCGTGGAAGCCGCTCTTGCCGGAGCGGGTAATGATGTTGGTGAATCCTGCGGCCCCGCGTCCAATTTCGGCCGGCATCCATCCGGAACTGGACTGCAGTTCCTGAATTGCATCGACGTTGAAGTTGGTGAAGGTGCTTCCGCCCATCTCCGGGTCGCTGATGTCCGCGCCATCCATGGCGAAGACGGCCTCCACGCCGCGCTGTCCGTTGATGGCGAATTGCTGCGTGAAGTTGGTGGCGCCGTTTACGTCGGTCATGGTCCCGGCCGAGAGCAGCAGCAGCGTGCTGAAGTCGCGCCCATTCAAAGGCAACTCGCTTACGGACTCGCTCGATAGCTTCTCGCCGCCGGTGGCATCGGTTCCGGTGACGGAAACGGCTGGGCTGGAGCCTGGGTCGCCCGGCACAGCGGCAATCGTCAGCGTGTTTTGGTCAGAGACGGTAAGGAGGAGATCGGCCCCCGTTATCTCGACTTCAACCGGAGCGGCCGGTCGCCGAGAGGGAAGTTGTACCGTGACTTTGTATCGTCCCGGCGCAATCGTGCTGAGCGCGAAATGTCCATCGGCCCGGGTGGTCGCGGTGTGCCGTCCCGCCTGGGCATCCGCCGCCATGAAAATTACATTCGCCCCGGCCACCGGTTCGCCCGCCGGGGTTCGCACCGCGCCGCTCAGGGCCGCCGCCGTCCGCACCTGCCGCGCCCAAAGCGGCGTCGGGACCAGGGTGCCAATGAGGCTTACTGTTATAAGAACTATGGCCCAACCGCACCATCTGTCTGCAAACAACCTGCTGATTTTCAATTTCTACCGAACTCCGCATCCAGGATGGTGTGGCTGATCGCTCTCAACCATTCTTCATCATATTGTCATGCGGCGTATTGGCCCAGCAGCGCATTTTTCGCCGTGCAGACGGGCGGGGCTTTATCCGAGAATTGGAACCAGATCACAGATCGCCCCATAGTGAGAATGTCTGATAACGGATATTCTGTAATGTAGCGAGCTGGCGCGGATTTCATGCTCAGCCGCACTGCTTGCCTGACCTAAAAGTAACCAGCTCATCGCAACACCCTCTAGGGATTCCCTCCTGTTGCCGTTATAAACAGCAGTACTCCTTTTTTCTGTTTCACCTTGCTCCGCCTTGAGACGGTTCTTTCTTATCCTCGGCGTTGTGGTTGCTCTCCCGGTGTGTCTCTACGCCGCCGCGCCCTTGTCCACAGTGCGGCAGGTGCGCCAGCTCGCTCCCGAAGATGTTGACCACGGTGTCCCGGTTCAAATCACCGGCGTGATCACGTACTATGAACCGCCGGAAAATATTCTTTTCGTTCAAGACCGGACCGGCGGCATTTTTATTCGGGTGGACCACACCTTCCCAGTACACGCGGGCGACCGGGTCCGTGTCCGCGGCTTCACTGCGAGGAGCTTTCGCTCCGTCATCGCCAGCAATTCCATCAAGCGACTGGGGAAAGCGCCTATGCCCGTGCCATCCGCAGCCACGTTTCCAGAGTTGATGGCTGGAATCTGGGATTCCTCCTATGTCACGGTTTCCGGAATGGTTCTTTCCTCCACCTTGCAGCAGGCGGCCGGGGTACCGTTCCTGCTGCTGGAATTGAGAATGGACGGCGGTATTTTGGATGTCCACGTTGAGGATCCCGGCCAAATCAAGCCGCGCACCCTGTTGGATTCACGCGTCCTGCTGACCGGGGTCTCTGGCGGGCGCTTTGACGGAAAATTTCATCTGACCGGCGCAAACCTGTATCTCAACTCCGCCGCCGACCTGCGGGTCCTGTCACCGGCTCCTGTGCAGCCTTCTGCTCTGCCGCTTACTTCGATCAGCGACATCATGAAGACCTACGATGTTGTGGAGCGAAGCGCACGCGTGAGGGTCCGCGGCAGCGTGACGCTGTATGAGCCGGGTTCGCAACTAGTTCTTGAAGAAAACGGCAATGCCGTCCTGGTCCATACCCACGAGAACGCCCCCATCCACATTGGCAATGTGGTGTATGCAACCGGTTTCGCCGATGCCGGCAACTATGCGGAAGAGCTGGACCACGGGCAGGTTTTCCCCGCCGGGCGCAGCGCGCCGGTCCACCCCCGGCCCGTTTCCTGGAAAGACGTGCTTAGCGGGCAATACGCCTTCAATCTGATTTTCCTGAAGGGGCGTTTGATTGAACAGGTCCATGAACCCGGTCAGGACACACTGTTCATCGATTCCGACGGCCACGTCTTTTCTTCGATCCTGAGTCATCGCTATGATGCTTCCCTGCGCCTGCCCCGACTGCGCAATGGAAGCATTTTGCAAGTTTCCGGAGTTTGCTTTGTCAAGAAAGGCGGGCCCTGGGGCACTCCCGTCGGCTTTGAGCTGCACCTGCGCGACGTTAGGGACGTGCGTGTCCTCTCCCTCTCTTCCTGGTGGAACTTCAGGCATCTTGTCGATGTCATCGCGATTCTCGGACTCCTTGTTCTCTGCGGCCTGATATGGGGGTCTGTACTCGGCCGCCGCATCCGCCAGCAGACCCGTCAGCTGCGCCGCGGCGTCGAGGCGGAAGCCATTCGCGAACGCCGCCAGATGTCCATGGACAAGGAACGGAGCCGCGTGCTGGAGGCCATCAACAGCCGCCTGCCTCTCGATCAGGTGCTGGCCATGATTACGGATCTCATCAGCGAGCAAATGGACGGCCTTCAATGCTGGTTCGAAGTCGCCGCCACCGGGGCCGTCATCGGCGTTCCATCCGAAGAGGCCGATTCTTCCGACCAACACGCGCTCCGGTATTTTCGCCGCGACATTCTCTCCAGCGCCGGAGAGCGTCTCGGTTCCCTCGTCATGCTGCGCGAGGACGATGCGAAGAAGCCCATCTCCCTCCGCTCCGAATTGCTGGACATGGGCGTGAGCCTTGCCGCTCTGGCCATCGACAATCGCCGCCTTTACGAGGATTTGGTGCGACGCTCCGAATACGATCCCCTGACCGAAGTCCCCAATCGCTTTCACTTTGAAGAGCGGCTCAATCAGGTGCTTGCCTGCGCACGGCTCGATCACCGCAAGTTTGCCATCATTTATGTCGATCTGGACCGCTTCAAGGCCATCAACGACACGCATGGCCATCATGTCGGCGATGTCTATCTGCAAAGCGTGGCCCGGCGGCTCGCCGAAAAACTGCGCGCGCAAGACACGCTGGCCCGTCTGGGAGGCGACGAATTTATCGTGTTGCTGCCCACCGTGCGAAGCCGGGAAGAGGCCGAGGACGTGGCCGCGCGTCTGGCCGGATGCTTCGATTCGCCATTCCGCATTGACGGACGCACCTTCCAGGGCTCGGCCAGCATCGGCATTGCCATCTATCCCGATGACGGAATAACCCAGGAACAACTCATGCGCTTTGCGGACTCCGCCATGTACGCCTCCAAGCACCAGTTGTCCTGGCTCGGAGCCCGCTCAGGAAGCACTGCATTATCATAGAAACATGGATGTTGTTGTTTATACCTCGGCCTGGTGCCGGGACTGCCGCGCCGCAAAACGTTTTCTCGACTTGCACGGAATCGCCTATTCCGAAATTGATATTGAAACCACACCGGGCGCTGCCGATGAGGTGTTCAACCGCGTGGGCAAGTACGCAATCCCGCAGTTCGTGATCGACGGCGAATGGATCCAGCCCTACCGTCCCGGACGAGGCTTTCTTTACGACGAAATGCGCGAGCGCTTCGGAATTTCAACCGAGTTACGAAGCCTGAACACGTAAAATCAACTCATTTCACGGATCTCGCGCCAAGGCTGCGCACGTAGTAAGTCATTTGCCATATCTCCGGATCGGTGGAAAGCTTCGCGAAACCGGGCATCCCGCTCAGGCGGATGCCGTTCTTGATGACCCAGAATATCTCCTTGTCGGACATTTCCTGCACGTCCGCGGAGCGAAGGTCTGGAACACGCGGATTCATTCCCTTACCAATCGGCATCGGCTTTCGTCCGTCCACCCCATGGCATTGCGCGCATGACATCGAGTACAGAGCTTCGCCTTGCGAAATGCTCTCCGCATTGTTCGCAACAGTTGACGCCGGAACGCTTTTTGCGCCCCGCCCGACGTACCACTCTCTCAAGCCGTTCGCTACGGACGATTCAATCCGGCCGGGACTGTTGACTGCGCTTATGTCGGCAGTCACAATCCAGTAGGCCACCGCACCCAATACAACAACAAGGATGATGATGGCGACCAGCCGCCCCTTAGCCACGTGCTTCTCCTTCAGCGCAGGTCAAATTAGGAAGCGCCCTCGATCTTGTCAACGTGAATGGTATTGGTAGAGTGGTCGAGCGTCCCTTCAACCTTCACGTCCTGGCCGGCGAATTCCTCCGCCTTTGACTGATCATCCAGCATGTATGCGGTTTTGCTGGCGGAGTCGTAGAGCATCAGTTTGCTCCCAGCCTTCACGCAAGCCATTGTGCAGTCCTTCGGCGTGCTTGTTCCGGTCATTTTGTATCCGGCATCATGGTTCCCTGCCTTAGCGCAGGCGCTGTCCATGATCTGCCCCTTATAAGTGCGGTCCTTCGCGAATGACAAGGTCGAAAGCATCATCAGCATCACAGCCAGAATTGATAGCCGTTTCATCAGAATCTCCTCCTTTTTCGGAAACTTCCCTGATGTGGGAGGAATGCTGGCACTAAAAGGGTTGCACGTTTTCTATCGCGTCGACTGGTTCAATTCGATGGGATCAATGCGCAAAAGGTCTTTATCCTGTATTACGCTATCCCGTTAGTCCGGGTTTGTACCCTCGACGTCTTCCCCATTCGCAATCCCCGGATCGGCAAGAATCGCGCGCGCGTCGGCCTCATCATCCGCTTTCACCTGTAGCTGCAGCGGCCCAAGCCCCGGTTCCATCATTCCCGCGTTCTCTCCGGAAAGAAATGTTTCGATTCCGGCGGATTGCAGCCGAAGCCTAGCCATCTCGGCCTCCAGCGGTTCGTTGAATCGGGCGATGGTGATGGTGTTCGGCATTCGGGTCCCCTTCCTCGGATGCTACAGAATACGCAAACGATAGAATAAGAGTCTACTGCTGAGGAGGACCCGCTTGATCGCACGTTATACTCGCGCCGAAATGGGACGCATCTGGAGCGAAGAAAATAAGTACCAAATGTGGCTTGAAGTGGAAGCCGCCGCCAGCGAGACCCTCGCCGAAGACGGAATCGTACCCTCCGCCGCCGCCAAGGCCATCCGCGAGCGCGGCAAAATCGACGTGGCCCGCATTAACGAAATCGAAGCCGAAGTCCGGCACGACGTCATTGCCTTCACCACTTCCGTCGCCGAGCACGTCGGCCCGGAAGCTCGTTGGCTCCATTACGGACTCACCTCCACCGATGTGGTCGATACCGCGCAGGCGCTTCAAATTAAGGCTGCCTCAAAGATACTTCGCGAAGACCTCGCGCAACTTGCCGATGTCCTCAAAAAGCGCGCACTCGAATTCAAGCACACGCCCATGGTTGGACGCACCCACGGAGTCCACGCCGAACCCACTACCTTCGGCCTCAAGCTGCTGAACTGGTATGCGGAAGTCCGCCGCAATATTGCGCGCTTTGACGCCGCCGCCGAGCAGATGCGTGTCGGCAAACTCTCCGGTGCGGTCGGAACCTTCGGCCATCTCAAGCCCGAACATGAGGAACGCATCTGCGCCAAACTCGGTCTCGAGCCCTCGCCCATCGCCACGCAGGTCATTCAGCGCGACCATCACGCGCACTACATCTCCACGCTGGCCATCATCACCGCAACGCTCGATAAAATCGCCACGGAAGTCCGCCACCTCCAGCGCACCGAGGTCCGCGAGGCCGAGGAGTATTTCTCCGAGAAACAAAAAGGCTCCTCCGCCATGCCGCACAAGCGCAACCCCATCACCTGCGAGCAAATCAGCGGACTCTCGCGCGTCGTCCGCGCCAACGCGCAAACCGCATATGAAAACGTGGCCTTGTGGCACGAGCGCGACATCTCGCACTCCTCCGCCGAGCGCGTTATCTTCCCCGATTCCACGATCATCACGGATTACCTGCTCGCCAAGACCACGAACCTGATCGAAAAGCTGCTCGTCTATCCGCAGCGCATGATGAAGAACCTCGAAAGCACCGGCGGCCTCATCTTCAGCGGACAGCTTCTGCTCGACCTCGCCGAATCCGGCATGTCACGCGAGGACGCCTACCGCCTCGTGCAAAAAAGCGCCATGCATGCCTGGAAGAACGACCTCGTCTTCCGCGACCTCGTCGCCTCCGAGCCGGCGATCACCAGCCGACTCAGCCCGGAAAAGCTTTCCCGCGCCTTTGACCTCAATCGACAGCTTGGCAACGTGGACGCCATCTTCGACCGCGTGCTGAAGGCGCAGACCGTATGACGCTTAAGGGGTGAATCGGCTTTAGCTGCGGCTCATCTATACGATAAGGAGAGCCATGACTTCCCTTTCGCAGACACCGCTTTCGCTCCTTGACCTTGCGCACGTTCGCCAGGGCGGGACCATTGCCGAGGCATTCAGCAACACAATTGATCTCGCGCGGCACGCCGAGCGGCTTGGGTATCGGCGGTTCTGGTTGGCGGAACATCACAACATCCAGGGTGTCGCTTCAGCGGCGACGGCGGTGCTGATCGGCCACGTTGCGGGCGCGACGCGGAGCATTCATGTGGGTTCCGGAGGAATTATGCTTCCCAACCACGCTCCGCTGGTGATTGCCGAGCAATTCGGAACCTTGGAGGCGTTATACCCGGGCCGTATTGATCTGGGTCTGGGCCGCGCTCCGGGAGGCGACCAGGCCGCGGCGCGGGCGCTGCGAAAGAACCTGCGGGCGGACGAGGATTTCCCTGCGTTGGTGGAGGAGCTGCGCGGGTTCCTCGGGCCCAAGCAGCCGGGAGCGTTGGTAACGGCGTATCCCGGGGCAGGATCGAATGTGCCGATCTGGCTGCTGGGGTCGAGTCTGTTCAGCGCGGCGCTGGCGGCGGAGTTGGGACTTCCCTTCGCATTTGCGGCGCACTTCCAGCCGGATTATCTGATGGCCGCACTGGATCTGTATCGCCGGAATTTTCGCGCTTCGGAGAATCTGGAGCGGCCTTACACAATGGCCGGAGTTCCTGTGATTGCCGCAGAGACAGACGAGGAAGCGCGGCGACTGGCGACAACGGTGCAGCAGTTGTTTCTGAATCTGATTCGCAACCGGCCGCAACCGCTGCCGCCTCCTGTTGAGTCAGCGGACGCGCTCGACTGGAATGATCTGGAGCGGATCACAGTGGAAGCAAAAATGCGCAGGGCCGTGATTGGCAGCCGCGAGCGCGTGCGCGAAGGGCTGGAGCTTTTTCTGGCGGAGACGCAGGTCGACGAGTTGATGGTCGTCACCACGACCTACGATCACGAGGCGCGCCTGCGGTCGTATGAGATGGTGGCGGAGATGGCGCTAGAACGCTCGGCAGAACCTCTTGGCACTACTTAACGTTCTTGCGTTCCGCGTTATATTGCTTGCATTGTGCTGCTTGGGCAGCCAGGCCTGGAACCTGAAGCTGATGCCGAAGAGCGTCTGAGATAAGGGTACGGTTATACGGCTCTTGTGTTGTAGAACCACCCTTCGGTGTTAGAAATTGCGTGCCGTAAATCTGTGGCTGTTTAATTGACTGAAGGTAGCGGTCGAGAGTGGCGGCAGCGATCCAAATTGCGTCAGTATAGCCCTTTTTCATCGCGATCATGGCAAGAGTATGAGCAAACAAGAAATCGCTCGGTCCAGAACCGTGCTGAAACACGAAAGCAGCCCAGGCAAAGTCTTCGCCTGAGTGGAGCGCGCCTTCATTCAGCAATTTCATCGTAGCTCGACGGCGCTCGGCGTCAGATTTGCGCACCGATGCCCAATCGATGTTGAACGGCCCAGCCTGCCTTACTTTTTGATCTTCATCAAAGATGCGCTTCATCTCTGGATTGGAAGGAGCGTCGTCCTCTGGGGGATAGAGTCTGCTGAACTCCCAATCCGTTGAGACTGCGGCGGTCCCAACTACTCGAACAAGGCTCAGGGGCGGGAGTGGAACCCCTACAAGCTGAAGCTGCGCATGTATATCGTTTTCCAGGCTTAAAAGATAGGTATCCTTATCGGCGGAATTTTCTGGATTCTGCACCGTGAACGAAAGAGAGCTTCCCTTCCATTCAGAAGCCACAATAGGCTCGACTATGGTGGGTCCCTGGATATGCGAAAAAGATAATCCATCGCTGGTTTGCATGTGCTGTGGCCGTGAAAGTGAACCAGAGAAGAGTTGGCTTTCTCCACGTGTGGCGCGAATTGAGAGGACAAGCAGCGTATGGTTGCCGAGGCGGAGAACCCAGTCACCGGTTGGTCCCGAGGAGCCTTCCGCGACGGCGGCAATGCCTTGCATAAGGAAAACCAATAGTAGAGATGTGAGCCCCCGACAAAAGACGATTTTCGCCATTGAGATTCAATGTCTCCAGAAATAGAAAGTTTCCACGCCCTTGCCGCACCGATGAGCGCGAAGAAATACCAGCCTAATCCTTTACGGATCACTTTCAACTGGAAACTGGCCCCACAGCTCGGTTTCCGTCGCGCTTTCCAACCCTCATTGCGCGGGTATATGGTAGTGAGTCGCCGTGCGGGTATGGAGGGGTTAAACCCTGGTGCGGCTGGCGAGCGTCCAATTAGGTGGGGTTTTGAATTATGGCTACTCTGCTACATCCTGAAGTCGCTTCGGAAAAAGATTTTCTGCCGCTGAACGGCACGGATTACGTTGAGTTTTACGTGGGCAACGCGCGACAGGCTGCCTACTTTTACCGTTTCGCGTTTGGCATGTCACTGGTCGCCTATGCGGGCCCGGAGACCGGCGTGCGCGACCACGCCTCGTATGTGCTGCAGCAAGGGAAAATCCGGTTCGTCCTGACGACTCCGCTGCGGCCCGATGATGAAATTGCCCAGCATGTGCATCGCCACGGAGACGGCGTACACGACATTGCGCTGTGGGTGGATGATGCCGCCCAGGCATGGAAGGAAACGACCAAGCGCGGCGCGCGCAGCGTTGCCGCCCCGCACGAACTAAACGATCAGCAGGGCACGGTAAAGCTGGCCTCCATTGCCGCCTATGGAGACACGATCCACACGTTTGTGGAGCGCACCGACTACAGCGGGGCGTTTCTTCCCGGATACCGCGCCGAGCCGGAGGACAAACTGGCGCGTTCCACCGGGCTGCTCTACATCGACCACATGGTGGGCAACGTGGGCTGGAACGAGATGAACCGCTGGGTCGATTTCTACTCGCACGTAATGGGCTTCTCGCTCTACCAGCACTTCGACGACAAGGATATTTCGACCGAGTACTCCGCGCTGATGTCGAAGGTGATGGCGAACGGCAACGGGCGCGTAAAGTTCCCGATCAATGAGCCGGCGGAGGGCCGGAGGAAGTCGCAGATTGAAGAGTACCTGGAGTTTTACCACGGCCCCGGAGTGCAGCACATTGCCATGGCGACCAACGACATCTTGACGACTGTGGCGAAATTGCAGGAGCAGGGCGTGGCGTTTCTCAAGGTTCCGCACACTTATTACACGGAGCTCGAGGGGCGCGTGGGCAAGATAGACGAACCGATTCAGGAACTCGAAAAGCTGGGCATTCTGGTGGATCGCGATGACGAGGGCTATATGCTGCAGATTTTCACACGGCCCGTGGAGGACCGTCCCACGCTGTTCTACGAAATCATTCAGCGCAAGGGCAGTCGCAGCTTCGGCAAGGGCAACTTCAAGGCCTTGTTTGAGGCGATTGAGCGCGAGCAGGCCGAGCGGGGTAATTTGTAGAAGCAAGCTATCAGGAATTTTTCTGCAACGACCGTGGGGATTTGCACATCTCATGGAGGGCCGCCCAAATCGCTGCAAATGCGGAGTTTGGCTGGCGCTGTGCAAGCTGAACATGCGACTTCCCCGCCCCTGTTTGGTATCCTCACTCAGAGCGGAAGTTTGCGCTCCGCTTGAATCTTCTACTGAGGAAGCTTTTGCCTAGCCAGCAGCAAGTCAAATGGTCCCAACTGAAGGTCGGCGTGCTGGTGCTGGTGGCGCTTGTGGCGCTCACCGCGCTGGTGTTCCTCATGTCTGGCAAGACGGGTGGGTTCTTTTCGGGAAACATCACGGTTCGTTCGTATTTTGAGAATTCCGCCGGGCTCAAGGTGGGCGCGCCTGTGAACCTGGACGGCGTGACCATCGGCAACGTCAAGTCTGTGCGCATCGCGCCGGAGCGCCAGCTTACTCCGGTTGAAGTAGTAATGAAGATTAGCGATAAATTTCAGCCGGTGCTGAAGAGCGACGCCAAGTCCAGCCTCGACACAATCGGCGTGCTGGGCGACACGGTTGTGAACATCGACAGCAAGTTCGCCACCGGACCGCCAATCCAGAACGGCGGCGAGTTGAAGACGACGGAAAGCCCCAACCTGACGGACGTGATCAAGTCCAGCCAGGGCACCATTGAGCAGTTGGACACGATTCTGGCGAAGGTGGATAACCTTGTCGATTCGTTGAACAGCGGCAAGGGATCGATTGGGCAGCTTATCAATAATCCGGCGCTCTTTAACAAGGCCGTGGCGACTCTGAATCAGTTGCAGGCCATTACGAATTCGCTAAACAGCGGCAACGGTACCATTGGAAAACTGATGCAGGACCCGACGCTTTACAACCGGGCTAATGAGGCCGTGGGCCGCCTGCAGCATATTGCCGACGAGATGGACAGCGGCCAGGGCACGATGGGCAAGCTGCTGAAGGACCCGACCCTCTACAACAATTTGAAAGAGTCGAGCGCAAACCTGAATCAAGTTCTGGCGAAGGTGAATTCAGGCAAGGGCGCGCTGGGCAAGATGACCAATGACCAGCAGTTCGCCCAGAAGCTGGACGACACCGTGACCAAGCTCGATTCCATACTTACGCAAATCAACAGCGGCCAGGGCACCATGGGTAAGCTGCTGAAGGACCCGACGCTCTACAACCACACTGACCAGATGATGGCCAACTCATCGGAACTGGTGACGGCGATCCGGAAAAACCCGAAAAAATATCTGACCATTCACCTGAAGTTGTTCTAAGACCGACGCCTCCTCCTCCATTTCCGCTGGTTGTTGTGTGAGTCCTGTGCTACCCTCCCCTGTGGACGTGCGTACGGCGTCGCGTCCACCATCCCGGCCCCGCAGGTTCGCGCCGGCCGTCTATTCGAGGAAAAATCAATGTACATTGCCCGCATTGCCGGCGCGCTGGTTGTTTGCAGCGGTCTTGCGCTGGCGCAGTCCGCTCCAAAACCGTCCCAGACGGCTCCGGTCGAGCCCAAGGCCCCCATCAGCTTTAACTTGAAAGCGATCGATACCACCGTCGACCCATGCGTGGACTTCTACCAATACGCCTGCGGAAACTGGCGGAAGAACAATCCGATACCCGCCGATCAGGCGATCTGGGGGACCTTCAGCGAATTAAACGAACGCGACCGCTATCTGCTTTATCTGGATCTGAAGCGCGCGGCGGACAATCCGAAGACGCCGTTGCAGCGCAAATATGGAGACTTTTACGCGGCGTGCATGGATTCCGACCTCGCCGACCAGCTTGGCGAGAAGCCGGTGGAGCCGGTGCTGGCGAAGATCGACGCCCTTTCCAATAAGAAAGACCTGGCTGCCCTGGTCGCGACGCTCTCGATTCACGACGGCACTCGCGCCTTCTTCGCCTTTGGCTCTGAGCAGGACCAGAAAAACGCAACCCGGCAGATCGCGGGCATTCATCAGAGCGGGTTGTCATTGCCCGACCGCGATTATTACCTCGAAGACAATGCGCACATGACGAAGATCCGTGGCCAATACAAGGAATACGCGACGGCTCTGTTCAAGCTTGCTGGTGACGATGAGGCGACGGCGGCGCGCGAGGCGGAGGCGGTCATCACGATTGAGACCGCGCTGGCCCAGGGCTCGCTGCCCAGGGTGGACATGCGGAATCCCCACAAGGTCTACCACTTCCTTCCGGTTTCCGAATTGAGCACGCTCGCCCCGAACTTCGATTGGAGGGTGTACCTTGCGGCCACTCCGGCCCCGGCGGTCAAGAACCTGAACATAGCGACGCCGGAATTCTTCACGGCGATGAATCAGGTCATCGAGCAGCAGAGCCTTCAAAATATCAAGAGCTATCTGCGCTTCCATGCGCTGAACAGCGCGGCGCCGTGGCTCTCCAGCAACTTTGTGGACCTGCATTTCGGTTTCTTCAGCCGCGACCTGCGTGGGCAGGTGCAGCAGACTCCGCGCTGGAAGCGCTGCACGGCGCTTTCTGACCAGGCCATGGGCGAGGCTGTTGGCCAGGACTGGGTGAAGGAGAATTTTCCGCCCGAGGCGAAGGCGAGCGCCAAGAAGCTGGTGGCCGCGCTGGAGAGGTCGCTGAACGAGGACATCGCAACCCTGCCGTGGATGACTTCAACGACCAAGAAGCAGGCCGAGGCGAAACTTGCGGCTTTCCGGGAGAAGATTGGGTATCCGGACAAGTGGCGCGACTACTCGAAGCTGGAAGTGAAGCGCGACGACCTGCTGGGGAACATCCATCGCTCCGACGCCTTTGAGGTCGCCTATGACCTGAACAAGATAGGCAAGCCGGTGAACGAGAAAGAGTGGGGCATGACGCCGCCGACGGTGAATGCCTACTACGACCCCAGCAACAATGACATCAACTTCCCTGCCGGCATTCTGCAGCCTCCTTTCTACGACTACACCAAGGACGCGGCGGTAAACTTCGGCGCGATCGGGGTGGTGATTGGCCACGAGATGACGCACGGGTTTGACGACCAGGGCAGCCAATACGACGCGCACGGCAATGTGCGGAACTGGTGGACGCCTGCGGACAAGGCGGCTTTCGACAAGCGCACCGCGTGCGAGGTGAAGGAGTACGGAAGCTTTGAGCCTGTTCCGGGCCAGCACCTGAACGGCAAGCTGACTCTGGGTGAAAACACAGCGGACAACGGCGGGCTGCGCATTGCGTACAAGGCGCTGCAAAGCGTGCTGGCGAGCGAAGGCGCGAACGCGGCGACGAAGAAGATAGACGGCTACACGCCGGACCAGCGATTCTTCATTTCCTTCGCGCAGGTATGGTGCGAGAACGCCCGCCCGCAATATGCGCGCATGGCGGCGCACGTAGATCCGCACTCGCCGGGACGCTTCCGCACCAACGGCACGATGCAGAACTTCGACGCCTTCGCCAAGGCCTTCGGTTGCAAAAAAGGCCAGCCGATGGTTTCGGCGAACCCGTGCGTGGTCTGGTAACTCAGGTTCAGGGCTCAAAATAGCTTAGTATTTTGGGCCCTGATTTCTTCCTCAACTGCCGCTTTCCCCAGCCGCTATAGCGAAAACCTCCGCCACCTTTTACAATGCAAAGCGGGAGTGAATCCCGATCCAGTCCCTGGCGTTGACTGCTCCAGGATGAAGGAAGCGCATGAAGTTTAAGAAATCCGGTCAGATTGTTCTGGCCCTGGCTGTGTCCCTTGGTCTCGGTTTTGGCCTCACCTCCTGTGCAAATGACTACACCGTTGCGTATCTTTACGTAACCGGCGCGCAATACAACCAAATCGGCGCATTCAAGGTTTCCGACAACACCGGAAACCTTACCGGTGTTCCCGGTTCTCCATTTGGGTCTAACGGGAAGAACCCTGTTCGCGCATTGGTCTCCTCCACCGGACGCTATCTTTATGTGCTGAATGCGGGAGATTCGGCGACCGACTCCTCCGGCAACACCACTTACCAGTCGGCGAACATCACGGTCTTCTCCGTGGGCGGCAACGGAACGCTTGCCTACCAACAGACCTACCAAAGCCAGGGATTCGGAGCCACCCGCTTCGCGCTGAGCCAGAACGGCGGTTTCCTTTATGTTCTGGACAAGTATTCTCCCGCAGCGGGCAAGAATGCCGCCGGCGATCCGCTGACCGGTTCCACGGCTCCAGCGGCAGGCATGGCCTGCCAGGACTCCTCCGGCGTCTATCACCCAACGGGTGACATCACGGTCTTCTCAGTGGACAGCAACACCGGACGCCTATCGCTGATTACCAACAGCCAGTTAACGGATTCGGCGGGAAAACCGTTTTCGTATTTCCCGGTGGGCTGCGAGCCAATCGACTTTATTTCCACCGGTGCTTACGTTCTGACGGCTGATACTTCCGACCCCGTGACGGGCAATAAGTTCACTGTCTTTGCGTATGCGGCAAGCTCAACCGACGGACAGCTAACGGTCACGCAAAACTCCGAATTTGTGACCGGTGCGCAGAGCATCAGCACCATCGGCGCGAGCGCTTCCAAGTCATATATCTACATCCTCGACCCGCTCCAGAACTACATCTGGTCCTACACGGTCGGGGCCAACGGTCTTCTGGCTCCGGTGACGAACGGCAGCCCGACACTGAATGCAAAGACGGTGGCGGGCAATCCGATTGCGCTGACGACCGACAGCAAGAGCAAATTCCTCTATGTGGCCAATGCCGGTCCTTCGAGTGGCGTAGGCAATGCGAACAGCGATATTACCGGCTACACCATCTCTTCAAACGGCGTCCTGGCGCCGACCTCGCCGCCGACGTTCCATACCGGCTCGTCACCGCAGTGCATTATTGAGGATCCGTCGAATCAGTTCATTTTCACGGCGGACCACGACAGCAACACCGTAACTGGCCAGGTCCTCGATCCGAGCTCCGGCAACCTAACGGACATGCGTAGGAAGACGACCTTTCCAACGGTAGGCAATCCAACATGGTGCGTGGCCGACAGTCACACGGACTAAAAGACAGGGGCCAGGGTCCAGGGACCAGGCGTTCCGAGTTGTCCCGGGCCTTGATCCAGCCGCTTAAGCCGCAGCCCCCCTTGTGGCTTAAAGCGGCGCAAGCTTTTACAATGGGGAGCAATCCCCAAAATTGCAGCCTGGGCCTCTGGCCAGGATGAAGGAAGCGCATGAAGTTCAGCAAAACGGGCCAGGCTCTGCTGGCCGCCGCGGTCTCGCTAGGCGTAGGACTTGGACTTACCTCTTGCGGCCAGAGCAACACCATCGACTATATGTATGTGACGGCCAACAAAAACAACCCCGGCCAAATCGCCGTCTTCCGTGTGGACCAGCAGTCGGGCGCTCTGACCGAAATCAAGGACTCGCCCTATCCTTCGGGCGGACGCAATCCGGTGGCCGAGGTCACATCGCCCAACGGTGCGAACCTGTACGTCGTGAACCATGACGACAACACCGTTGTGGAGTTCGCCATCGGAACAGACGCCAAGCTCTATCCCCAAAACACGTACCAGACGCCCGGGACCGAGCCTAACGCCATCGCCATCAACTCCGATGGAACGCTGCTCTTTGTGGTGGACACCTACCAGGCGACCTACAGCGACTCGAACCCCGGCCCCGGCGCGCTCGTCGTCTATCCCATTAACAAGGATGGAAGCCTCGGCGCGAACCTGACCAACGGCAATCTTCCCTACTGGCCGCTGGAGTACACTCCCTCCACCGTCAACGTGACCGTGAACGGCAAGTTTGTGTATGTGGCGAACGCCAACACCAACAATCCGATTGGGGCCAATCAGCACGGGACCATTTCCGGCTTCGCGGTCGGCACTGGCGGCACTCTTACGCCGGTTTATGCTCCGGGCGCGCAGTTGCCCTATGCCGGAGTAACGCCTTCTGCCAGCGCCAGTGAGCCCACCAGCCGTTTCCTCTACGTGACGGACTCCGCGTCCAACCAGCTCTACACCTACACCATTGGTACAGACGGCGCGCTGACTCCGTTGGCCACCGGCCCGGTCACAACCGGCACGTTTCCTGACGCGATCACCATTGACCCCAGTGGCAAGTATCTTTACGTCGCTAATTACACCTCAAACAACATCAGTTCCTTCACCATTACGCAGTCCACCGGCCAACCTTCCGCATTGGCCGCCGGAAGCTCTAACGCGACCAAGACCGGCCCCACCTGCATCATGATCGAGCCGGCCTTCGGACGCTTCCTTTACACGACGAACTTCCTGGACAGCTCCGTCACCGGGTACAAGCTGAATCCGAACGACGGATCGCTCGTCGGAACCGAAAATTCGCCGTATCCAACCTCTCCAGCCGGACAGCCAACCTGCGCGGCCGCCGTAACCCACGGCAACCATCCCGGCGAACACGTGCAGGCAACGTCGGGCAACGGACAGTAGCGAATCATCAGTAATTCATAGCCGCGCAGCAATCGCTTGCGCGGCTATTTCCATGTCTAAGGAAGTGGGCTCGCTCTAGCGCACGATCCGCAATCTTTCCAAGACCGTGACCATAATGCGAACGAATTGCCTGCCCAACCTGTAGAGCGGATGAAAGTGCCGTTTTAAGAAGACCGCAATCGGCATAAGGAAGAAATCAACTTTATGACGGAAGCGGGTTGTGCGAAAGCTTTGCTCCTCGCCTTCGTGGATAAAAAGCTTGCGGTAATAGGCTGGAAACACCGCCGTCTGAAACCGCCCCTGATTGATCCATCGCTGGTTGTAATCCTGCTCGCATTGCTCCATGTCCCGCAGCTCAGCATAATATCCAACGTGTTCCAGCGCCTCGCGCGAAACCACATGAGGCTGGTCGCTATAAAGAAAGGGTTGCATCTTCCCATCCGCCTGTGGTCCGGGCGTGATGTAGCATGGCTCATCGCTGCCCGGCAGCGCCCTGCTCATATCCGGCTGATGCGGCGCTCCGCAATAGTTCACAATGCCAACTTGGGGATTGGCCTCCATCACTTGAATCGTGTTCATCAGATAGTCGCGCGGCCCCATACATATGCAGTCATCCTGAATCATCAGAATGTACTTGCCTGAGCAGTGCCTTAAGCCATTGTTGTTGTTCGCGCCGAGCCCCTGGTTCTTGGGAGCCAGAGCGAAAACATCCGCCGGCAGCGTCCGAACCCTGCGCTGGATCTCCGCCCCGCTGCCGTCGTCGGCGATCACCGTCTCCAGGTTCGGATAGTCCGTGTTTTCCAGAAATGCGCGAAACGATCTCTCCAGCAGCTCAACTCGCTTGTAAGTGATGAAAAGAACGGAGACAAGGGGATAGCCACTCTTCATGCTACGGGCGAGGGTAGCAGGTTTGTTACCATCAATACAATCGCTCCAAAACTTGCATGGCAAAAGTCCTAGTCGCTTCTTCCAACTCCAGTTTCCCTTTTGATGTCTGGAGACACAGCACTGCGTTCCTGCTCAGGCATAGCGCGGAACTGGCTGGTTCAGCAGAGCACTGTCTGACAGAGGATCCGGAGGAAGCCGATCTTATTCTTTTTGGAGAAATGGGGACCTGCGGCGAGTTTGCCGAAATGGTTCGCGCCCACCCTCTCTACAAGCGTTACCCGGAGAAGTGCTTCGTTTTTGACAGTGGTGACTCCATTCTGCCCAGCGTCCCCGGGGTCTATGCGTCGCTCTCTAAAGATCAATATAGGCTTGGCTACACCCGAACGGGATTCTATCTATATCTGATTCAAAACCCCTTCCTGAATCATCGCCCCTGCTCGGGAAGAGAAAAATACCTGGCGTCCTTCGTTGGATCAAAGCGTACCCACCCGGTGCGAGAGGAGCTTTTCAAGTTCGGGCGCGACGATATCTATGTAAAGGACACCTCAAACTACGGCCAGCGAATCACCTACCATGGCAGCCCCACCGAGCGGGCCAGATTCTGGGCCGAATACGCCGACTCAATCGCGGATGCGAAATTTAGCCTTTGCCCCAGGGGACGCGGGACCGGCAGTATCCGCCTATTTGAATCGATGAAGATGGGGCGCGCATGCGTGATTATCGCCGATGATTGGCGGCCCAACGATGGTGTCGCATGGAGCGAATTTTCCATCACGGTGCCGGAGAAGGAAGTCCACCGCATTCCCGAAATTTTAGAGCAGCACGAACACCGTGCGCCTCGAATGGGTGCCCGCGCACGGCAAGCGTGGAAAGAACGGTTTTCTGAACAGGCCCGCTTCCCTTATGTGGTCGAGTTGTGCCTGGACATTCAGAAGCAGGCCCGCAGCGACCGTTTGGTCAGGACAAGCCGGTTCCTTCGGCAGGCGGCAGATCCAAAGCATTTCCGACGGTACATGAGCAGCAAAATGAATCTCTACCGCAATACGGGAAAACTTTACTGGTAAATTCCCAGCTTCTGACTTGCGCTTTTCCCGCGATTTGCGAAGCCTCGGACGTAGCGCTTTATCTCATCGCGATCATACTGAAAGAGCATAAGCCGGTAGGCGAGCGCGAAATAGACAAGAGTGAAGATCAGCATCTCGGCGATAAGCGGAGCAAACGCATGCTTCCGGATTGCAAAAAACGGGTGGACAAGGCCCCACCCCACGAGCGCGGCGGCCGAAAGCGGGATGAGCGCGCGAAAGAAACATTCGGCATAAAGGCGAATCACGTTCACCTTGAGGAAGCGCCCGATGCGATGCCAAAGGACAGCCGTCTGCGGCACGATTACGACAGCCAGCGCCAGAGTGATCCCGCCCAGTCCGAAAAGCTTCTCGAAGATCAACGCCAGGCCAAAATTAGCAATGCCCTGCGCCAGCGAAGTAATAGTGAGCAGACGCATCCAACCGAAGGTGAATGAATAATCGATTGCAACCCGCTGGACAGAGGCGATTACGCAGAACCCAGCCAATGATGCAGTGAGCAGAAATCCGGCATACTGGCGAGGACCGACCCAGGTCGTCACCAGATCGCGGTTGAACAAAAGCGCGCCAACGGCGAGTGGAAGCGTGAGTGTCATTAGAAGACGCGTGACCCTCAGCAAAGCATTGCGTACCTTTTCCGCTTCGCCGCGTCCCCATAGTTCGTTGACTGCCGGAGTGGTGCTGTCGGAGAACCGCTTCATCATGTTATAAGCGGTCATGGTTGGCATTTGGGTCGTATAGAAGTTGCTGGCCGTTGCCGCGCCCGCGGCAATACCGGCGATCATGTTGCCGGAGTTGTATGTCAGCACATTTCCAAGATTCATGAGAAAGCCATGCCCGCCAAATCTCAGCATATGTTTCAGCAAAGCCTTATCGGGTAATCCCCAGCCGGGCATCAGATTTGGATTCATCCTTTTGAATCGCATCCGGTAGAAGATGTATCCGAAGCCTTCCACAAGCGAGCCGGCGATCATCAGCCCAAACAGTCCGCCTCCCGCAAGAACAAAGAGCAGCGAAGCGACGGCCCGCCCTACATTTACCCCTGTGCCGATTAGGTTGACTGCGGCCATGTCCTGCATGGCGAACGAGGCGTTTTGATAAGCGGCCAGCGGCATGCGCACAATGACCCAGACCGCGATAACCCATAGCGCATACTGCGCCTGGTGCGCAACTGGAGGCGAAAGATGGAACAAGCGCGCAACATAAAAACTGAAGATGATTACCAGCAGCGAATAAGCCGAAACCGTAAAAATAAACATCGTGCGGACGGTAGTGAAAACGTTGCGAAATCGTGTACCACCGTCATCCAGACCGCTTGCCTGTCCAAGAAAACGTTCAAAAATCCAGGATCCCATGATGTCGGTCAGTGCGATCAAACCCAAGACCTGCATCAACGCGGAATAAGCACCAAGCGTTTCCCTGCCGGCCATCGCGAGGATGACCGGAGCTAACAGCGCCTGGACCAGCATTTGCGCGACAAACTGGAAAATGCTGGTGGCAAAACCTTTTGCGGCTCGTCCTGTGCGGCTCACTATGGGAACATCTCTAACTGGCAGAATTGCGGATACGCTTAAAAGCGCCTCATCCGATGGTAGTATTCACCTAATATAGCTTTATGGCCACGCGTTCCATAGGGATTTGTTGCCGGAGCGGCCCAAGGTTTTGCGGCACGCGAATCTTCAGCCGGTGGGAAGAGGTCAAGGGCGTCCAATGTTTTGGAGCGCATCTTCGACAAGATCGTTTCGGATGATGGCGTAGTTTGAGTACAAATAGTACTCCCGATAGGTGTCTACATCCGGAACATGTAATCCGTCTGCTTTAATTAAAAAGCTTTGGTATCCCAAGGTTTTCAGCCAATTGATTGCATAGGTCAGAGTGGTCCCGGACAGTCGCCACGGGCCGTTGTACTCAAATTGCCCATAGGACACCTTTCGCTGTTTGAACAGCCTCCTGCTTCCTTCAAGCACGCGAAAATCGTAACCTTCCGCATCTATTTTCAAAAAATCAACAGAGGGCCAGCCGCGCCGTTCAATCTCAGTATCAATTGTTGTAACCCACACCTGTCTTGAATTGGCCATGGCGGAAAACCCCTCAACGAGTGAGGAGGTCTCTCCGGCATCCCGTTCCTCAAAAAAACGCACGGTGCCGGGAGCGCTGCCGGCAGCGGCTTCAACAATCTCGATTTCGGGATGATTGGAAAATTGCCGACGCAAAATCTCCACTGCTGAGAGTGAGGGTTCAATCAGCAAAGCTCCATCTAGCTCATGCTCGAGAAGAACCAGGCCTGCCCATTCCCCTCTGTTAGCGCCTACATCTACTACATACCGGACTTTATCCACGACGCTGCGCAGCCACTTGGCCTCGCCATTTAATCTCGGATCGCAACTGGTTCCCCATCCATGCGCGCTTCCAATCACTAACTCACATTGATTTCTGAGCTTGGCGACAAATTGTAACCCGATTCGGGAATCCGCCAACTTCCTTCGTGTCTGATTGAGAGCGTACTGAATCATGGCACCCTTTTGTGGTCACTACATTCTATAGCGGCCCAAGTCCTCATCGCCTAGGCCTTCGAGCCATTTGCGCACGTCCTGCGAGGAAGCCTGGTCGGCTGGATTGGGCAGGACTTTGGCCGTGCGCAGCACTTCTTCATCCACAAAAATGGGGCAGTCGGCGCGCAGCGCCAGCGCCAGCGCGTCCGAGGGGCGCGCGTCCAGCGAAATGATTTCCCCGCCCTGCTCCATCCAGACCACCGCGTAGAAGGTGTCGTCCTTCAGCTCCGTCACCACCACGCGCTTCACGCTGGCGTTTAGGCTGTCGATGGCGCTCCGCAGCAGGTCGTGTGTCAACGGGCGCGGCGTCTGCGTCTTCTCCACTTCAAGTGCGATGGCGTTGGCCTCGTACAGGCCCACCCAGATGGGCAGCAGCGCTTCGGTCTGGGGATCTTTCAGCAACACGATGGGCATGTTGGTTGAAGGATCAACCATCAGCCCGCGAATTTTCATCTCGATTTCCATAATTGCTTAGACGGCCTCGCCGACAAGGCTGTTTGGAAAACTGTTCGTTACCCGTACCTTAAGGTAGTTGCCAGTCGCCGGCAGGATGGGCTGCTTGGTCGTGAAGTT
>DASTXK010000010.1:0-6506 GCA_035765555.1 Acidobacteriaceae bacterium | reverse complement strand
AACTTGTCCGTTTCCTCGAAGGTGCCTTCGTCGAGCAGCAAATTGATGCGCTCGCGGGCGGAAAGTTTTTCCTGCGCCGCCTGGCGCTCGCGCCGCTCCCGGCCGCCGCCCTCCTCGGCCAGACGGTTGCGTTCGGCCAGTTCAGCCACTGCGTGTTCGCGATTCTCCATCGTGGATGGATTATAGAAGACTGCGCTACCGGGCCGCGTTTCATCAACGATAAGTTGCTGGCATCAAATCACTTCGTGATGGAAGATGTCGTCGTTCTCTTCGCAGGGTTCGCACATGCAGCCCACCGCGCAGGCGATCAGCACGGCCACCGCCAGGGTGATGAGCACCGCCGGCAGGTAATCGGTCAGGCTTGAGAGGCGTGCCAATATCTCGTGAAAGTTCAGGATCCACATAGCAAGTCCAAGTCCTTCCTCCTACGTATGAAGAGGAGAGCCATCGGCGGGGTTATCCGCAGGCGGCATTGAACTAGACGTAAAAATGACGCTGTTGGCCACATTAGTTCATCCGGACAGGGAGGGGCAAGCGCCGCAGCGTCCTGAAGTGGATCGAATTGTGGAAAACTCAGCAGGGGCTTTCCGCCCCTGCCGGACTTCATCCGTTACTTAACTGCTTGTGTTGCAACCGCTTTCCGCGGCTGGTAAGTTCCCGGTTCGGTGCGCGACGCAATGGAAAGCCGGTTCCAGGAATTAATAGTCGCGATGGCGAGGGTCAGGTCGGCGAGTTCCTTTTCAGTAAAGTGCGGTTTCACCTGCTGATAGACGCCATCCGGAACATGCCCGTTGGCGACCAGCGTGACGGCCTCGGTCCAGGCCAGCGCCGCCCGCTCCCGCTCGGAGTACCACGGGCACTCGCGCCAGGCATCCAGCGAATAGAGCCGCTGCTCGCTTTCGCCGATGGCCCGTAAGTCCTTCCAATGCATGTCCAGACAATAAGCGCAGCCGTTGATCTGCGAAGCGCGCAGCTTGATCAGGTGCAGCAGTCCCTCTTCGAGTCCGCTGCTGTGGAGATATTCTTCCAAACCGATCATCGCCTTGTAGGCTCCCGGCGCGGCCTTGTATCCGTTAAAACGAGGTTCCATTGTGCGAATTCCCTCCATTCTCTTTGTTCACCCATTCGATGGAGCAGCGCGCTCTCCGGCGTCAGGATTATTTGCTGAATTCTCAACTGCTTGGGACGGGCGGCATCCGGCGTGGCAAATTGCGGCATCGCTTCGCGCAACTTTTCCCGTCATCTTCTGTTAATAACCACAGGCCCGCAGTGGACCGGGGCAAACCAGCCCGGCTATCCGCATGGGTCGCGCCGCTCCGGAGCAAAGACCTCCGGCGGCGGCGAGGGAGGTTCAATCATGCGCTTGCTGCGCTCACTCGGATTGGCGACCATGTTGGCTGGGGGTTTGGCGCTCATGCCTTCCGCCGCGCACGCTCAGGTTTCTGTCGCAATCGGTCTCGGTACGGTCTATGCCTATCCGGCTCCTGTATATGTGGCCGGCCCGCCGGTCTGCACCTGGGGATACTACCCTTACTATCCTTACTCCTGCGCCCCATACGGCTATTACGGAGACGACTGGTTCTATGACGGCGTCTTCATCGGCGCTGGCCCCTGGTACACCGGCTGGTACGGTCATCCCTGGGGATGGGGCTACAGCACCATAGGCTATTACGGCTGGCGTCACCGTTATTACAATTACGATTACGGCTGGCGTCATCGCGGGTATTACGGTGGCCGTTACGGTCACTACGGCCATGGATATTACGGACGCGGCTACCGCGATCATGACGGACGCGGTTATCGCGATGGGCGCGGGTATCGGAACGGCTATAACGGCCGGCAGGCGATCCGCCCCTTTTATGAAAATCGCGGCGGACGCAATTACTCCAACGGCGGACGCAACTACTCCTACAACGGAGGACGCAACGCCTATCGTGGCCGGACGACCATGCAGGGCAGGTCGAATTATCGCGGGGTCTTTGGCAACAATGGCTCCCGGAACTTCGGGGCCATCCGCCCCTTCAACGGCTCGCAAGGCACGCGCGGGTTCAGCGGCTCCCGCAACTTCGGCTCGCAGCCGTCGCGTAACTTCGGCGGCAACCGCGGATTCGGAGCACAGCCGTCGCGTAACTTCGGCGGTCAGCGTGGATTCGGGGCCCAGCCGTCGCGTAACTTCGGCGGCACGCACACCATCCGCAGCCTTGGCTCCCAGCCCTCGCGTAGCTTCGGCGGGGGTCACGCTTCCGGCAGCTTCGGCGCGGCCCGTGGCGGCGGCGGCTTCCATGGTGGAGGAGGCGGCGGCTTCCACGGTGGCGGCGGCGGTGGATTCCACGGCGGTGGCGGTGGCGGATTCCACGGTGGCGGTGGCCACGGTGGACACCGCTAAGATCGATTGCTGTTCTTCAGGCCCGCTCTTCGGAGCGGGCTTTTTTCTGTTCATCATATCGACGGCTGCAAACTCCGCGCGCCCTCGAAGGTCCCCGCGACTCGTCCCCGCGCCCGATTGCCCGTAAACTAAAAGTGAGGGGCTTCGCACAATGATCCAGACACTCTTCGGCAGCCTGAAAGAAGCGGAGGAACCGCCAAAGAAGGGCTTGTTCGACCGCATGAAGCAGGCCGTCTCGCGCACGCGCGAGAGCCTGGAGGAGCGGATGGACGACGTCCTTTCGCTCGCCCGCCCCATTGACGAGAGCGCGCTCGAAGACCTCGAAATGAGCCTCATCGCCTCCGACATCGGCGTCAACACCGCGTCCGAAATTCTGGAAGCCCTGCGTGAGCGCGCCAGCCGCAAGCAGATTGAAAACGGCGAGGAACTCAAGCAGCTTCTGAAGGAGCAGATCAAGTCCATTCTCGACGAGCAGCAGCGCCCGCCCCGACAGGTCGCCGAGCCGCCGGAAGTCATCCTGATGGTCGGCGTGAACGGCACCGGAAAAACCACCACCAGCGGCAAGCTCGCCGCGCATTTCCGCGCGCAGGACAAATCCGTGCTGCTCTGCGCCGCCGATACCTTCCGCGCCGCCGCCATTGAGCAGCTTGAGGTCTGGAGCCAGCGCAGCGGCGTCGATCTCATCAAGTCGCGCCAGGGCGGCGACCCCTCCGCCGTGCTGTTTGACGCGCTCCAGGCAGCCAAGGCGCGCGGCAGCGACTACCTTATTGTGGACACCGCCGGGCGGCTCCACACCAAGGCCGGCCTCATGACCGAGCTGGACAAGATGCGACGCATCACCCAGAAATTTATTCCCGACGCGCCGCACGAGGTCCTGCTTTCCATCGACGCCACCACTGGACAGAACGGCCTTCAGCAGGCGCGCCTCTTCACCGAGGCCGCCGGAGTCACCGGCATCGTCCTCACCAAACTCGACGGCACCGCCAAGGGCGGAATCGTCGTCGCCATCGCCCGCGAACTTCAGCTTCCTGTGCGTTATGTCGGTGTCGGCGAAAAGATCGATGACCTGCTGCCCTTTGACAGCGAAGCCTTCGTCAACTCGCTGCTCGAAGGATAAGGTGAGAAGCACATTTCCGGGTGTGCCCATACAAGCTGCTTTGCTTGTGTGGGGAACACAAATCTTGGTTGTTTGAAGGGGACGGGCTTCAGCCCGTCCGTTAGTTGCTCCTTGCTGGAAGCGGCTTTAGCCGCTGAGGGATGGACTTGTCGCTGAACCCGAGGATCGAGAACGACACCGACGAACACTGGATGCGCCGCGCACTCGCGCTCGCCGGGCAGTCCGTCGGACTCGCCTCGCCCAATCCCGCTGTCGGTTGCGCGCTGGTCAAAGATGATCGAATCATTGGCGAAGGCTTCCACGCTTACGATCAGCGCGACCACGCTGAAATTGTGGCGTTGAAGGCCGCCGGTCCGGCCGCCAAAGGATCCACCGCCTACATCACTCTGGAGCCGTGCAGCCACTCCGGACGCACCGGCCCTTGCGCCGACGCGCTCATTCAGGCCGGAGTCGCCTGCGTCGTCGCCGCCACCGCCGACCCTAATCCCGCCGTCAATGGATGCGGCCTCGAACGCCTGCGGCACGCCGGAATTCCTGTTGAGGCCGGGGTTTTTCAGGAAGAAGCCCGCGAGTTGAACGACGCCTTCGCTCGCTACATCCAGACGCGATTGCCTTTCGTGACTCTCAAGGCCGGCATCTCGCTCGACGGACGCATCGCCCCCGCGCCGGGATACCGCACCGCGCGCCGCGCCGTCATGCTCACCGGCCCGGAGTCCCAGGCCGAAGTGCAGCGGATGCGCCACGCCTCCGACGCGCTCATCACCGGCATCGGCACCGTGCTTGCCGACAATCCGCTGCTCACCGACCGCAGCGGACTGCCGCGCCGCCGCCCGCTCCTGCGCGTGGTGCTGGATTCCAGCCTCCGCCTGCCCGTCGACTCGCGTCTCGTACAAACCGCTGCCGCCGATGTCCTTGTCTTCTGCGTAAATCCTGACGCCGAACGCCGCCGCGCGCTCGAAGCCGCTGGCATCCAGGTCGAACAGCTCGAACCCGAACCTGACAGCAATCGCGTCCCGCTCCAGCGTGTGCTCCAGCGCCTGGGGGAACTTGAAATCACCTCTGCCATGCTGGAAGGCGGGTCAAAGTTGAACGCCGCCGCGCTCAGTGGACATGCCGACAAGCTGAGCCTCTTCTACGCTCCCATCTTTCTTGGCCCGGCGGCGGTTCCGTTCGTCGAAGCCTCAGAGACCAT
Source organism: Acidobacteriaceae bacterium (assembly GCA_035765555.1). Taxonomy (GTDB): domain Bacteria; phylum Acidobacteriota; class Terriglobia; order Terriglobales; family Acidobacteriaceae; genus Silvibacterium. The sequence continues at coordinate 1,811 of DASTXK010000010.1, read as the reverse complement.
CAACATTCAGGCCATCCGCACGCGGCAACGGACCTTCGGGCGCGACCGCCAACTCGAAACCTGGCTTCGCGATCCTTGGGTTGCGCTGCCCTGACCACTGATCGCTGAACGCTGTACCCTGTCCTTATGTTCACCGGCCTCATCGAAACCACCGGAACCATTCTCTCGGTCGAAGACCGCCCTGGAGCGAAGCGCATAGCCATCGCCGCGCCCGCACTCGCGCCGAAGCTCCACACCGGAGACAGCATCGCCGTCAGCGGAGTCTGCCTCACGGCGCTCGACATCACGCCCGAGGGCTTCCACGCAGATCTCGCTGCCGAAACCGTAGCTCGGACCTCGCTCACGCACCTTGCGCCCGGCTCCGTTGTGAATCTGGAGTTGCCAACGCCCGCCGGAACTCCGCTTGGAGGTCACATCGTGCAAGGCCACGTGGACGAAACCGGAATCCTCGTCGCGCTCGACCCCATAAACCCAAACGCTGAAAAGAGCCAGACCGACTGGCGGCTCAAAGTTGAAGTCCCCGAAAGCGCCCGCCCCTATGTGGTCGAAAAAGGCTCCATCGCTATCGAGGGCATCAGCCTCACGGTTGCCGCATGGGACGGCAAAACCGCCGAGGTCGCCATAATCCCTCACACCTGGGCCGCAACAAATCTCCACTCGCTTCAGCCCGGAGCGCCGGTGAACATCGAGGCCGACGTATTGATGAAGCTGACCCTGCAGCAGCGCCGCAACAAGGGCTTTGAATTAACGCTGGACTATCTCATCGCCAGCGGCTTCTAATCACAAAGACAGAGGGTGCCCCGCATCTCGAAGAGATGTGGGTATCAAGTCCCAATGTGGATGATGCACGAAGAGTTCGCCCCTGAGCTCGCCTTCCTTCTCAGGCGAAGGAAATACGCCGAGGCCGTCGCATTCTGGCGAGCAGCGCGTCCGCTGGCGCAGCTCACGGTGCCATCGGCCGACTATCTTGGCGAGTTGATGGAAACCGATCCGCCCTGCCTCGCCTTTCTTCGCCCGCATGAGCGCGATGAAATTCAGGTCGCCGCCGGCTTTGCTTCGCTCGTCGGAGCCACAGGAGGATTCGGCCGCTTCGTCACCCGCAAGCTCGATTGGTCGCACCAGCTCTCAAAAGACGCCGCTGTCCACAGTCTCTTGACTGCCTTTCAAACAGAGCGGCTTGTGGCCCGCATGATGGCCGAGCAACAGGGCTGCCGAACCACAATCAGAGTGCAGAACTCCTGCGAAGGAGCCTGCATCACCTGCCTGCTGGCAAGCTCGGTCGATTTCCCGTTGGAGCACTGCCCGCCAGTTCCCATCGTCGGCTGTGTGAACTACGAGAAAGGCTGCCGCTGCTCGCTGGTGGTCACAAGCTCGCAACCGAAGCGCGATGCACTGTCGCGGCATTTCGAGGAGTAGAGCGCGCGGGTCTAAGCTCAGTCCATCACACTGAGCTGCAAATAGGGGCGAGAGAGCTTAATAATAATATCGTCGTTTCCTTCGATCACGGTTACCCGTCCGTCTTCGTCCCTGTCAGGCCGCCCAACCGCCTGGAATGAAACATCGACTTTGAAATAAGGGCAGTCACGACTGACATACGTGCGCTGCAAGCCCGTATACAAGCCGCCTTCAGTCGTAAATACCTCTAAAAGGGTTCTTCTCGTCATCCCAGGCTTAATCGACAGCATTCGCCGCAGGACATCCGAGACCCATGCTATGTGATCTTTGGACCGGCGTTCGGCATCATCCGGTTTTGCGTTTAAGATTTCCGCACCAAAAACGGCGGAAGCAGCAAGCATACCAATCGCGCGGCG
>DASTXK010000009.1:0-10353 GCA_035765555.1 Acidobacteriaceae bacterium | reverse complement strand
AGGCTCCTGGTCAGCTCCGCCGATACCTTGGTGGCCTGCGAAGCCGATCCGGCCAGGTGCCGCGACTGGGCAGCCGCCGCGCTTGCCTCATTGAGACTGCCGCCTGCCGACGTGGCGCTGCGGGAGACATTGCCGGCCTCGGCCGCCGACCCCGCGATATGCCGCGACTGGGCCGCCGCCGCGCCCGTCTCATTGACTCCGCTGCGGCTTGCCGCCGCCGCCTCGCTCTGGGAAACATTGGTTTGCGGGGCAGTGGCATTCGCCGAGCCATTGCTCGACGCCGTTTGAGCGCCCGCCGTGAGTGTGAAAGCTGCTATTGCGAACAACGGAAGTACTTTCATCGTCTCTATCCCTCACTTGTCTTACTCTTCGCCAGCGCTGAATGTCGCCCTATTGCAACAAAGCAGCCCGCGCGAAACTTGCCTAACACGCACACTAGGATGCATTTACCGCACCAAAAGTGGGAGTTTGATAGCAAAACTAAAGTAATTTATTGAAAACAGGGTGGTTAGAGACTTCGAACGCACAGGCAGCGTTGTTCCAGGAGCGGGATACAGAAGAATTCTTTGTACTTTTTACATGATTATCGAACACTTATGACTAGTCGCCATTTTTCTGCCGCTCGAAGAACCGTTCCATGAACTTCGTATCGAACCGGCCCGCCTGGAACTCCTCGTCCTCGAAAATCTTCGCGTGCAGAGGAATGGTCGTGTGGATCCCCTGCACCACAAACATTCCCAGCGCGCGGCGCATCCGCGCCATGGCCTCATCGCGGTCGTGGCCATACGTAATCAGCTTCGCAATCAGCGAGTCGTAGTACGGCGGAACCACGCCTTCTGCGTACTGCGCCGTGTCTACGCGAACGCCATTGCCGCCCGGCACGTTGAAGGCCGTGATCTTGCCCGCCGACGGCGTGAACTTCTCCGGATGCTCCGCGTTGATGCGGCACTCGATGGCATGGCCGTTGATCGGCACATGCTCCGGCACAATCGACGACAGCTTCTCGCCGCACGCAATCCTGAGCTGCGCCTTCACCAGGTCGATGCCCGTCACAAACTCCGTCACCGGATGCTCCACCTGAATGCGCGTGTTCATCTCGATGAAGTACAGCTTGCCGTCCTCGTCCATCAGGAACTCGACCGTCCCGGCGTTCTGATAGCCCACGTGCTCCAGCGACTTCTTCAGCGTCTTGCCGATCTCTTCCCTCAGCTTCGGAGTCACCTGCAGCGACGGGGCCTCTTCAATCAGCTTCTGGTGCCGCCGCTGAATCGAACACTCGCGCTCGCCCAGCGAAAGCACCGTCCCGTGCTCATCCGCCAGCACCTGGAACTCAATGTGCCGGGGCCGCTCAATGAACTTTTCCATGTAGAGATCGCCGTTGCCGAAGGCGTTCATCGCCTCGGTGTGCGCCGCGTGGAACAGCGCCGGAAGCTCTTCCGCTGAGCGGATCACGCGCATTCCGCGCCCGCCGCCGCCCGCCGAAGCCTTCAGAATCACGGGAAATCCAACCGACTTCGCCCACTCCAGCGCCTCGCCGTCAGACTGAATCACCCCGTCCGATCCGGGCAGAATCGGCACCTTCGCGTGCTTCATCGCCTGCCGGGCCTTTTCCTTCTCACCCATTAGCCGCGTCACGTCCGGCGGCGGCCCGATGAACTTGATGTTCGACGCGCGGCACACCTCGGCAAAATTCGCGTTCTCGCTCAGCAATCCGTAACCCGGGTGAATCGCGTCCACGTCCGCGATCTCCGCCGCGCTGATGACGGCCGGAACGTTGAGGTAGCTTTCTGCTGAGCGCGGCGGCCCAATGCAGATCGCCTCGTCCGCGAACCTCACATGAAGCGAGTTCCGGTCCGCTTCGCTATACACCGCGACCGTGCGGATGCCCATTTCCTTGCAGGCGCATATCACCCGCAGCGCAATCTCGCCACGATTGGCGACCAGTACTTTATGGAACATATCTGTCTCGAACTCGTCTGTCGGGAATCGTTATCTGGGACGCACGGCGAAAAGCGGCTGACCGTATTCCACCGGCTGCCCGCTCTGCACAAGGCGCTTCACAATCTCGCCCGCGACATCGCTCTCAATTTCATTCATCAGCTTCATCGCTTCCACAATGCAGAGCGTCTGCCCGTTCTCCACCTGGTCGCCGATCTTCACATACGCCGATGCTCCCGGCGAAGGCGATTCATAGAACGTCCCCACAATTGGCGACTTCACAATGTGCAGCGAAGCGTCCTCGGCCTCAGCCGCCACCGCCCCCGCGGTTGCCGCCGCCGGAGCGGAATGCGCCTGCGCCGTCGCATGCACCTCGGGCAGCACAATCGGAGTGGGGCTTTGCTGAGGCTGCGCCGCAAACAGCCGCGCCATCTGGGCCATCTGCGCCAGGTCCACGCTGCCCGCCTCACCCGGCTTGGGAGCGAACTTAATCTTCACCTTCAGCTCGTCCCGCTCAAGTTCAAACTCGCCTATATTGTTTTCTTTCAGAAACTCGATCAGTTCTTTCAGCTCTTGGGTATCTTCCGGTTTCATCACTCGCGTCTTTGCCTGCCTGTCGCGTTTAGTTTCTCGGTTCACAGTTCAATCAATGCCTTGGCCGCTTTCGTCAGCACCTTGTTTCCGCGCTGCGTCACCGCAACCATGTCTTCGATGCGAATTCCAAATTTCCCCGCCAGATAGATTCCGGGTTCCACCGTAACCACCATCCCCGGCCTAAGTTCCAGCGTCTGTCCGGCCGCGAGCCGCGGGGCCTCATGAATCTCAAGCCCCACGCCGTGTCCGGTTGAATGTGTAAAGTACCGGGCGAGACCCACGTTGCGCAAGACCGACCGCGCCGCCTCGTCCACCTCCGCGCAGGTTGCGCCCGGCTTCACAGCCGCCAAGCCCGCCTGCTGCGCCTCCAGCACCGCGTCATACGCGGCGCGTTGCTCGTTTGTCAGCCTGCCTACGCATACCGTGCGCGTCATATCACTGCAATAACCTTTGAGGATAACACCGAAGTCCAGAGTAATGAATCCGTTGCGCGCCAGCTTGCGCTCTGATGCCTTTCCGTGCGGCATCGCCGAGCGCTCGCCCGAGGCCACAATCGTGTCAAACGACATGCCCTCCGCACCCATCCCTCGCGCCAGAAATTCCAGCCGCGCCGCAATCTCGGCCTCCGGAGTTCCGCTCGCAATGTGCGGCAGCAACTCGTTGAACACGCGGTCGCCCATCGCCGCCGCTTTCTCCATCAGCCGCAGCTCATCCGCATCTTTCACCATGCGCAGTTCAGAAATCAGCGGCTTCTTCAGCGCAACGAAGAAACCCCGCCGCGCCTTTCCGCTGATCGCCGACCGCATCACGTCGAGCGCGGCAACAGACGTGTGCTCGGGATCAAATGCCGCCTTCTTCGCCACCGACTCCAGCAGCGCGCAGGCTTCCTTCAGCGCGGACTTCTTCGCAATCACCACGCGCGCGCCGCTCGTCTCCTGCTTGGCTTGCACGGTGTAGCGGCCATCCGTGAACAGGACCGCCGTCTTCGCCGTCACCGCCAGCGCCGCATTCGATCCGGAAAACCCGCACAGCCAGCGCACATCAGGAAGATGCGTCACCAGCAGCGCCGCGACATCTTCCTTATCCATTGCAGCGCGCAGCGCGCGCAAGCGAACTCCATCACTCATGTTGCGATTGTCTCAGATGGCATTTCGGTCCCGCTCCTTCACCTTCCGCGCCGGAGACCCCGCGTAAACCCCAAACGACTCCAAGTCTTTCGTCGCGACGGACCCCAGCCCAAGCACCGCGCCCTCGCCCACATTCGCACCCGGCCCCACAATCGCCCGCGCGCAAATCCAGGCATACGCGCCAATCCTCATCGGGAACGACACCATCGGAAACTTCGGATCATTGTAGAGATGCGTCGCTCCGCACACATACGCGCCCTGCGAAACTATCGCGTGCGACCCAAAGAAAATCGGAGAGGGGTTGTAGATCTCCGCGCCGTCGCCCACCGTCACGCGGCCTTCACAACGCAGGTTCCAGGGGGCCCACACCTTCGACCCCGGATAGAAGTGGCATCCCGGTCCCAGCTTCGCGCCAAATATCCGCAGCAGCATTGCCCGCCAACCGTGGCACGGGCGCGGCGACGTCCGATACAGAAGCGCCCGGCACACGCCCCAGCAGAATCGCCCCGCGCGGTTCCGCAGTGAAGTCTGTGGCCTCAGCGTCGGATCGGCAACCACGCTCATGCCACCCATCATAGTTGGAAAACCTGCCCACCCGCGCCTTACTTTGCGTGGACTCGCTTGCCGTCGCCCAAAACGCTCCATACGGACTTCAGCGAAAAAATCCTATTATTAACTAGAGACAGGAGAAGACCCGTGGCGACCCGCTCCATGAGCCTGCGCAAGACCGCCCAATTATGGGCCGCGCCCAATCAGCTCACGCTTCTGCGCCTCTGCATCATCCCTTTCATCGTGCTGGCCATCTTTGACCAGTCCTACCGCACGGCCTTCGGCCTCTTCATCCTCGCCGGAATCACTGACGGGCTCGACGGTTCGCTGGCCCGCCTTCTCAAACAGCGCACCATCCTCGGCCAGTATCTCGATCCCATGGCGGACAAGCTGCTCCTCAGCACGCTCTTTCTCGTCCTGCACCATGAGGGACTCATCAACCGTCTTGTGACCGTGCTGGTCTTCGCCCGCGACCTCGGCATTGTGCTGGTAGGGGCCATCCTCTATGTCTCGGTCGGCATCAAGGATTTCCGCCCCAGCCTCTTCGGCAAAGCCAACACGCTCGCGCAGATCGTCGCCCTGCTCACCGTGCTGCTCAGCATGTTCTACAGGCCGCCGTTTGTCCTGCTGGCGCGCCACTGGTCGCTGGTGGCCACCGTGGTCTTCACCGTCGTCTCCGGGTTCCACTACGCATGGATGGTCACGCGCCGCTTCAGTGCGGCGCCCACGCCCGCCGGCGAGTAACACGCCCGCCGCTCTCCCGAGCGCCGCGCGTTAACCGTCCTCTTCGTCTTCCTCTGAGTTCTGTTCGATATCCATGTCGCGAAACTCGTCCGAGTCAAAAACCTCGCCGCACTCCTGGCATTCGACGAATTCAGTGTCCTCTTCACGCGCTACAACGCGCACTCTTGGGTGTTTGCAGAGGGTGTCCATGTTGGGGTGTTCAGGAAGGCCCGTTTTTGGGCATTCTCGGCAAGATTGTATCCTTGCCGGTGCGCCTGTCAAGCACCCTTGTTACAGCCGTCCGTCGCCCGGCAACCCCTGTCCGGCCTATACTAGGAGTAAGACCCACGGAACGGTCCATCATGCTGAGACTCACCAAAAAGGCCGACTATGGTCTGATGGCGCTCAAGTACCTCGCCGAGCATCCCGAAGAAGCCTCGCTCAGCGCCAGGGACATCGCCTCCGCCTACCACATCCCGCCGCAGTTGCTGGCCAAAATTCTCCAGCTTCTTGCCCGCCAGGGCCTGCTCCGGTCTCACGCCGGCATGAACGGAGGCTACTCGCTCACCCGCGACCCGCACGACATTTCCGTCTTCGAGGTCATTCGCATCGTCGATGGCCCGCTCTTCATCACCTCCTGCATTACCGACGCTGGACCTTGCGACCTCACCAGCAGTTGCACCATCAAGGAGCCGCTCGCCCGCGTCAACGACAGCATCTCCGACTTGCTCAAGAACATCCGCATTTCCGACCTGGTTGAGGCCGACCCCGCGCACGGCCGTCCCAGGTCCCCCGTTCAGGAACTAGTTACAATCCAGTTAGGGCCGCAAACCCAGCCGATCTGAATGGTTGTCAGTTGCCAGTTTTCAATCCCCAATTCAAGCGAAAAACTGGGAGCATGATTGCCAACTGGCAACTGTCAACTGATAACTGGCAACTTACCCATGAACGCCGCAGCCGAATCCGCAACCGCCCCCAATCCATCCGGCCTCAAACTGCCCATCTACATGGACAACCAGGCGACCACGCCGCTCGACCCGCGCGTGCTGGAAGCCATGATGCCGTGGCTCACCACAAAATTTGGTAACGCAGCCAGCCGCAGCCACTCCTTCGGATGGGACGCCGAATCCGCCGTCGACCATGCCCGCCAGCAGGTCGCCGCCCTTATCGGAACCTCCCCGAAGGAAATCGTCTTCACCTCCGGTGCAACCGAGTCCAACAACCTCGCCCTCAAAGGCATCGCCGAGGCATACCGCGAGCGCGGCAACCACATCATCACCCAAGTCACGGAACACAAGGCCGTCCTCGACACCTGCCACCGGCTCGAAAAATCCGGCTGCCGCGTCACATACCTTCCCGTAAACTCCGACGGCCTCATCGGCCTCGACGACCTTCGCCGTGCCATCACTGACACGACCATCCTCGTCACCATCATGGCCGCTAATAATGAAATCGGAGTCATCCAGCCCATCGCCGAAATCGGCCAACTCTGTCGCGAGCGAAACGTCTTTTTCCATTCCGACGCCGTGCAGGCCGCGGGCAAAATCTCCCTCGATGTGAATGCGATGAGCATCGATGCGCTGTCCCTCTCCGCGCACAAGCTCTACGGCCCAAAAGGGGTGGGCGCGCTCTACGTCCGCCGCCGCAACCCCAAAGTCGAAATCGCCGAGCAGATCAACGGCGGAGGCCACGAGCGCGGCATGAGATCCGGAACTCTCAACGTCCCCGGAATCGTCGGCTTCGGCCAGGCCTGCGAAATCGCAGCCGCGGAAATGGACGCTGAGGCCGAGCGCCTGCGGCGCCTTCGCGACCGCCTCCGCCAGCGGCTCGAATCCGCCCTCGACCAGGTCCACGTCAACGGAACGCTTGAACACCGCCTCCCCGGCAACCTCAACATGAGCTTTGCCGGAGTCGAAGGCGAAGCGCTCCTCATGGGCCTGAGCGATGTGGCCCTTTCCACCGGCTCGGCTTGCACCTCCGCCTCCCTGGAGCCGTCCTACGTCCTCCGCGCTCTCGGATTAGGCGATGAGATCGCCCACAGCTCGCTCCGCTTCGGCCTGGGCCGCTTCAACACCGAAGCCGAAATCGACTACACCGCCGACCGCCTCATCGAAGTGGTCCAAAACCTCCGCGAACTCTCGCCGACTTACGAGGTGAAATGAACTATCGCTCCACCACCGGCAACTCCAAATGCGATCCCGCGTAGATCCGCTGGGTGGCTTTCACGTAATCGTCCGGTTTTGCCGTCATGATGTTCGGCACGAACGTCTGGGGATTCCGGTCATACAGCGGAAACCACGTGCTCTGCACCTGGACCATGATGCGATGTCCCGCTTTAAATACGTGGTCCGCCGCGTGCAGGCTGTACTTGTACTCCTCAACTTTGTTCGCCGGAATCGCCTCCGGATGCTCAAAGCTCTCCCGGTAACGCCCGCGAAAAATCTCCTCGGCAATCATTAGCTGATAGCCGCTCATCACCGGACTCACCGTTGACTGCCCCGGCGCGCACGCCACATCCGGCGCCGTGGGATACACATCGATCAGCTTCACAATCCAGTCGCTGTCCGTCCCGGAAGTCGAAGCGAACAGGTCCGCCATCACGTCCCCCGTCACCGTTACGTCATGCGTCAGCACGCGGCTGGTCCACACCGCCACATCAGGCCGGCGGTCATACGGCCGCTGGTCCTCGGCCAGCCATGTGTACCACTTCGACCCCGGAGCATACGTCGCCTGAATCGGCCGCTTCCTGTAATTCACTGGATTTGCCGGGTCCGACACATACTGCGTATACGCGCCCGCGTCCTTCGGCTTCGCGAACGACAGCATATGGTCCGCGCCCAAATACAAATTTTGCTCCACCGTATCCTTCGGCGGCCACGAGTCATACCGCATCCACCGGTCCGACCCCGTCTGGAAGCTCGCCACGTCCTTCAGCGCAAACCCCGGCTGGTCCTTCAGGTAATACGCAAAGAATGGCGCCTCAATCCTCTGCCGGAACGTGTCGCCCGTCGCCGAACCAAAATCCAGCACGCCCAGATGCCGCGTCGTCCGCACCCACTGTCCGTGGTCCCACGGCCCCAGCACCATAAAAACTTCGTGCTTCGTGTCATGCGGCTTCAACACGGCAAACTGCTCCTGCGGCCCCCACATGTCTTCCTGGTCCCAATAGCCGCCGACTTCAAGCGTCGGAACCGTGACCTGCGTCAGGTGCGGCTGCACCGCGCGCGCCTGCCAGTAGGCGTCATACGCCGGGTTTGTGAGAAACGCCTTCCACGTCGGAAGCTCGGTCAGCCCGCCCTTTTTGCCCGCCGCCGTCGCCGACCCCGCATTTAGAAAATAGGTGTAGGCGTCCTCATCCAGCTTGCCGAACGTCGCCTTCTTGCTTGACTCCATGCCCAGCACGTAGTCGTAGCCATAGCTCTGCCGGAACGCCCCGTTATGGAAAAAATCATCTCCAAGCCACACGTCCGTCATCGGGGCCTGCGGCGAAATCGCCTTCACCGCCGGGTTTGGATCAATCCCCGCCTCCGTCGCCAGAAACCCTGGATACGAAACCCCCAGCACGCCCACGCGCCCATTGTTATCGGGAACATGTTTCAGCAGCCACGCCACCGTGTCATACGTGTCCGTGCTTTCGTCCACATCGTGCGGGTCCGGCAAGTTTGGATCATGGTGCGCCGCCAGCGGCCTCATCATCACAAACTTCCCTTCCGACTCATACCGCCCGCGAATGTTTTCCATCACAAAGATGTAGCCGCTCCGCGCCAACTCCGTGTATTCCTCGTTAATCGAGTCCGACGTGCTCCCGTCCACACCATACGGAGTCCGCTGCATCAGGAACGGCAGCGGTTCTTTCGTGTCCGTGGGCCGCAGAATAATCGCGTGCAGCTTCACGCCGTCCCTCATCGGAATCATCACTTCTTCCCGGCTGTAATGCCGGAAGTGGTTGTGCTCGGGAGCGGTGCTGATCTTCGTAGCATAGGCCGCGCCGCCCTGCTGCTCGCGCCGGACCTCCGTCACGTCGCCCGCCGCATTGATCGTGAAGACGAATCGCGTGTCATCCGGAGCGGCGAAGGTCGCTTCCGAATCCGTCGCTCCCTTGGCCTTCAACTCAGTCGCCGCCATGCGCGCCGCTTCAAGGGTCAGGTGGTCGCCGGTGTGAAAGATTGAAAGCACAATGTCCGGCTCGTCCACATACCGGTACCGCCCCACAAATTTGTCAAGATTGCCTTGCGAAGCCGCCAGCGCCGAAACCGACAGTATCAAAACCAGAGCAACACCAGATACAGCCGAACGAACCATCCGCGCCCCCGTGTACAAGCAACAGTGTAGCCGTGAATCGCCAGCGAACTAGTAGCTTCTCTTGTTCTACATACCCGCGCAGAATCCGTCGGATTTCTAAATCCGATTGAGCAGGTTTATGTCACATCGCCCATTACAATCAACCCTGTGTCGCTCTCCTTCCACATTCACAAAACCAGCGGCCCCGCGCGCCGTGCCACCATGACCCTGCCGCATGGGGCCGTGGAAACTCCGGTGTTTATGCCCGTCGGAACCGCCGCCTCGGTCAAAGCTGTCCCGCAGCATTTGCTCGAAGAACTGGACTCCCAGATCATCCTCGGCAACACCTACCACCTTTATCTGCGCCCCGGCCATGAACTCATCCGCCGCCTCGGGGGGCTGCATCGCTTCATGAGCTGGCCGCGTCCCATCCTCACCGACTCCGGCGGATTCCAAGTCTTCAGCCTCAACGACCTTCGCAAAGTCACGGAAGACGGCGTTCAGTTCCGCTCGCATCTCGACGGCTCCAGCCACTTCTTCTCGCCCGAGCATTCCATGGACGTGCAGATCGCCCTCGGCTCCGACATTGCCATGGCCTTCGACGAATGTACCGAGTACCCCGCCGACCGCACCCGGGCCCGTCATTCGCTTGAAACCACCCTCCACTGGGCCGAGCGCAGCAATCGGCATTTTGACGCGCACCGGCACGAACGCCCCTGGGGCGAATCCCTCGCGGACAAAAATCCGAGCCTCTTCGGAATTGTCCAGGGAGGCATGTACCCCGACCTCCGCCGCGAATGCGCCGAACGTCTTGTTGAAATGGATTTCCCCGGTTACGCCATCGGCGGTCTCAGCGTGGGCGAGCCGCGCGAGATGACACGCGAAATCATCGCCGAGACACTGCCGCTGCTGCCCGCGGACAAGCCCCGCTCTGTGATGGGCGTCGGGTATCCCGACGAAATCGCCGAGTACGCCGCGATGGGCGTGGACATGATGGACTGTGTGCTGCCCACACGCGCCGCGCGCCACGGCCTGCTCTTCACCTCGGAAGGCCGCCTCAACATCAAAAACAGGAAATACGCCGAAGACCAGGGCCCGCCCGACCCCGCCTGCAGCTGCCTGGTCTGCCGCCGCTACAGCC
>DASTXK010000008.1:0-3155 GCA_035765555.1 Acidobacteriaceae bacterium | reverse complement strand
GCGGCGGGTAAGCTCCTCAAAAGGTTCCTTCGCATAGCGCGAATAGCCTGTGCTGTAGGCGCGCTGGTGCAGCCAGATCACGACCGGCAGCTTTCCTTCATGCTTCAGTGGAGTATAGAGGTCGGCCTTCTGGCTCAGACCATACCCCACACTTTCGGCCTTCATCACTTCGCTGTGATACGGCCGCCGCTCAAAGTAATCTATCCAGCCGCCGCTTGCTCTTCCATGATCGGGAAAAGGCACCTGTGCCGGCTCCTCGCCGAGAGCCCAGCGCAGCTTGTCATCACCCGGATGGCCGGCGGATCTTTGCCCGGTCCGGGACTTCCAATCGTCAAAGGTGTAGCCAAAAATAAAGGTCGGCTTGGCGACCGGGACCGATGTCCGCCCGAAGACGGTGTCGAGGAAGTCCATATAGAACTCCATCTCGCCGCAGGTCGTGGGGTGCCCTCCATTGCGAATGCGAAGCCCAAGCCGATTCGGCGCACCAAGGAAGTCGTAAACGCGGCGCGCAGAGCGATAATTTTGCTCAAACCCGAAGTCCATGCCCTGCTCTTCCGTACAGGAGCAAGTCATAAGAACGGCGCGGGGCGCGACCAGAGACAGGAAAGAGTTCTGGTCGAAGGGAAGCTTGTCTTCGCGTCCGGCAAAAAATCGAATGCGCGGATGAAACCACTGCGGGAAGCTCGAAGTGATCTGCTCGATGGTTTCCGTTGCAAACGGATCAGTGGTGTAGCGCCAGGGGTTGCACTCGCCGGTGTTTCCGCTTGATGGAACGGCGGCGGTGATGCGCTCATCGTAGGCAGCAGCGATGAGCGCCATTTTCCCGTTGCGCGAGTGCCCACTGACGGCGATGCACTTGCGGTCCACTTCCGGCAGAGTATAGAGATAATCGACGGCGCGGCTGGCGGCCCATGCACGCCGCGTCAGGCAGGAAAAGTCGTAGTCGGGATAGACTTCGATGTATTTGTCGGAATCGTCCTGCTCGTCCGCCGCCATGAAAATTACACCGATGTAGCCGCGCGCGACCGCCACCGGCGCCCACGGGCCGGTGCGCCCCTGATTGGTGAGAAAGACCGGAAGCGGGCCATCTCCGGCCGGAATAAGCAGTTGCAGATTCAGATAAGCACGATGGTTGGGGCCAAAATTGAGGCGAACATCGCGGATGGTCAGGTTGCCTTCCTTCGTTTCCTTAATAACGGTGGAGCGCAGGTTATCAGGCGCGGGAGGCACGCGGCCTGTCATCCAATGCTCGGCCAAAGCGCGAATCTCGCCACGGTGCTTTTCCCAGTCGGCCTTGTTGTGGACGCCTTCGAGCGGATCAGGAAGAAAAGGCCGCGAGGGCATCTCGGAAAATTTAGGCGGCAGCTCTCCTGTGCGCTTCTGCCATTCTTCCCAAGTGAGGTCGTAAGCGCTGATGCGGCCATGCCGGAAGGCGCGCCGCGTGGGGGTAAGGACCTTGAGCATAAGCGCGAGGGCTTCGCGCTGTTCCTCTGTTCCCTCGGCTGCTTCAGCGGGCATGATCCCCAAAACCCCGGCCTTGGCCATCATGCTCGAACCAGCGAGCGTAGCACCCGCCATGCTTTGACAAAACGTGCGTCGATTCATTCGTTGACCCCTCGTTAAAAATCAGAAACCCAAATCAGCTTGCAGCGGAGATGTTGCCGTTTTCAGTTACAGCTTGTTGCGGCACTTCGCTTCCGACCGCGATTCCCTTTTGCGCGTTGCGCAGGTCGCAGCCGGAGACCAGCACTCCTGAGGTTTCCGCTCCGCTCACTGCGATGTATTGGGCAGTGTTCGCAGGTGCTGCGGACCCGGAAACCCATGCTTCTTTGGCGTCGATCAATTGAATGATCGGCTGGGAACCTGCGATTGGCGAGCTCTTGATCCCGTCCATGCGAACGCCGCTCACGTTGTTCATCATGACAGTGGAGCGCGCCTCACCTTCCGCCGTGCGGAACGAAATGTCCCGCAACGAGAGGTCCTGCACGTGACGCGCATACAGGCCGGAGACCGGTAACATGCCGAACATGATCGACTCGGGATACGCTGCCGGAAGTTCGGGAACCTCGCGATGAACCCACTCGGGCCGGCTGGGCAGCACATTTTCAATGTGGATGTTCGAGAGCGTTACGTCGCGAACTGGGGTTCCTGGCAACCCGGTGATGGAGCTTGGGATGATCGATTCCGAGGCGTGGATATTCTCGATAGTGATACCGCGCAGTCCGTGCTTTTCCGTCTTGTGCGGATTTGAGCGATTACCAAGACGAATGAAAATGGGGTTGCGCGCGCGCTGCATCTGGATTCCGGTGATGATCATACCGTCGATCCAGCCGCCGTCGACGACTTCCAGCGCAATGCCGGAGACAACGCGGTTTTTGTAGTCGTCCGGATTGCTGTAGACGACTGAGTTGGAGAACGTAATGTTTTCAAATCCGCTCTGCGAGCCGCTGCCTATTTTAAAGGCGTTGCAGCAGGTAGAAAGCGCGCAGTTGGTAACGACAATGTTGCGCGCCAGCCGCGGCCCCTTTCCGGTTGGGTCCTCACTCTTGAAAACAATGGCATCGTCGCCGGTCTCAACGGAGCAGTCGGAAATAAAAACGTTTTGGCACCCGTCGAGATCAATGCCGTCCGTGTTTCTTCCGGTTACGGGGTTCTTAATCGATACGCTGTGGATGAACACGTTGTCGCAGTTGACGAGATTGAGCGTCCAACCGGACGCGCCCTCGATACGGAGGTCTTCAAGATGGACCCAGCGGCAGCTCTCGATCTGAATCATTGGAGTCGGACGGCCTGTGGGCTTCGCCTGAAATGCAAGTGAGGCAACTTCTTTCCATTCGCTGCCGGGCTTCACTTGATGCGGCGGGGACGGCTCCCAAAAAGTTGATCCCTGGCCGTCGATGCGGCCTGGACCGGCGAGCGAGATGTTCTCGGCATCTTCCGCGTAGATGAGGTGTTTGGTGCTGTGTCCGGAGACATGCATAACGCGGCCCTTGGTACCGTAGTCGCTCATCTCAGTGCTTCCAAGCAGCACGGCTCCGGCCTCAAGGTAGAGGGTTACGTTGCTCTTGAGAACGATGGTGCCGGAGCGATAAGTCCCGGGGCGGAAGTACACCATGCCGCCACCTGCCTTCGTGCAGGCGTCAATGGCGGCGTTG
>DASTXK010000007.1:0-6603 GCA_035765555.1 Acidobacteriaceae bacterium | reverse complement strand
CGTCCAGTCCGTCGATGAAAATGAATCCTACTCGCTCGATGTAACTCCTTCCGGCGCGCACCTCAAGGCCGCAACCGATGTGGGCGCCATGCGCGGCCTCACCACATTCCTGCAACTCGTCCAGACCGACGGCTCCAGTTTCTTTGTGCCTGCCGTCTCCATTCAGGACACGCCGCGCTTCCGCTGGCGCGGCCTTTCGCTCGACGTCAGCCGCCACTTCGAGCCTATCCCGGTCATTAAGCGCACGCTCGACGGAATGGCCGCCGTCAAACTGAACGTCTTCCACTGGCACCTCTCCGACGACCAGGGCTTCCGCATCCAGAGCAAGGTCTTCCCCAAGCTCACTGAAATGGGTTCCGACGGCCTCTACTACACGCGGGACCAGGCCCGCGAAATCGTCGCCTACGCCCGCGCGCGCGGCATCCGCGTCGTGCCGGAATTCGATATGCCCGCGCACACGCAATCCTGGTTCGTGGGCTATCCCGAACTGGCCAGCGCGCCCGGCCCCTACCAGATCAGGCGTGAATTCGGCATCGCCGATGCCGTCATGGACCCCACGCGCGAGAGCACCTACAAATTCATCGACAAGCTCATCGGAGAAATGGCCACCATCTTCCCCGACCCCTACATGCACATCGGCGGAGACGAAAACAACGGCGTGCAGTGGAAGAACAATCCGCGCATTCAGGCCTTCATGCAAAAGCACAACCTGCACAGCAAGGCCGAACTGCAAACCTACTTCAACCAGCGGCTCGTCCCCATCCTCAAGCAGCACCACAAGCGCATGGTCGGCTGGGACGAAATCTTCGCGCCCGGCCTTCCCAAAGATGCCGTCATTGAATCCTGGCGCGGCTTCGACTCGCTGGCCGCCAGCGCCAAGCAAGGCTACGACGGCATTCTCGCCGCCGGATATTACCTCGACCAGATGCAGTCCGCGGGCCAGCACTATCTTGTCGATCCGCTGCCCGCCAACAGCGACCTCACTCCCGAACAAAAATCCCGCATCCTCGGCGGCGAATCCGCAATGTGGTCCGAACAAATTACCTCGCGCAGCATCGATTCGCGCATCTGGCCCCGCACCGCCGCCATCGCCGAGCGCCTCTGGTCGCCGCAAAGCGTCAACAATGTGGACGATATGTACCGCCGCCTCTGGGTCGAAAATCTGCGCCTCGAAGCCGTCGGCCTCACGCAGCTTTCCAATGAGGACGTAGGACTTCGCCAACTCGCCGCCTCCACCGCCATCGAACCTCTGCGCATCCTTGCCAGCGTTCTTCAGCCCGTCGGGTTCTCGCAGAGGTACAGGATGCAGCACACAAACCAGCTCACGCCCATGGACCATCTCGTGGATGCGATCCGCCCCGATCCGCCTTCGCGCCACGGCGTCGAGTTGCTCGTCAAAAAGTATCTTGTCGATCACGATGCGCAGGCCGCCGATAAACTCCAGACCATCTTCGCGCATTGGGCTGTCGCCGGCCCGCAGGCCCAGGCCATCATGTCTTCGCGGCCGCTGCTCAAGCCTGTCGAACCGCGCGCCGAACAACTCACCAATCTTGGAAAAATCGGAGTGGAGGCCCTGCTTTATCTCTCAAAAAACGAGACCGCCCCATCCGGCTGGGCGCAAACCCAACTCTCTCTCATAGACGAAGCGCAAAAGCCCGTCGGCCTCGTGCGCTTCACCGTGCTCGACCCGCTCCGCGATCTTGTGAAGGCCGTACCGCAACAGCAGTAATTCAAACCGGGGCCGCGCATTCCGCGAGAGATACGCGGCCCATGATTCCTTATGCCCGTTCCGCCTGCTGGCTCGGCAGCGCGCGCTCGGCCTTGGGCAGCCCAATTTCCACATCCGGTATGCGGATGATCTTATAAACCGCCGCCGCCACCGCTCCGCCGATCAGTGGCGCGACGATAAAGAGCCATATTTGCTGCAACGCCCATCCCCCCACAAATACCGCCGGGCCGATGCTCCGCGCCGGATTCACCGACATGTTCGTCACCGGAATTCCCACCAGATGGACCATCGTCAACGCAAGCCCAATGGCAATTCCTGCGAAACCTACTGGGGCCTTCACGTCCGTCGCGCCCAGCACCACCATCACGAAGAACGCCGTCAATACCACTTCAACCACAAAACCAGCCGCCATGGAGTAGTGGTCCGGCGAATGCAGCCCGTAACCGTCCGAACCCAGCCCTGCAATCGATGCGCTGTACCCGCCCGCGATGCCTTGCGCCACAAACAGCAGCACACCCGCCGCCAGAATCGCGCCGATAATCTGCGCGATCACGTACATAATGGCGTCCCTGATTCCAATCCGCCTGCTGAGCCACACGCCGAAGGTCACGGCCGGGTTAATGTGACATCCGGAGATTGGCCCAATCGTGTAGACCATCACCAGAAGCGAAAGGCCGAAGGCCAGCGCAACGCCCGCAAACCCAATGTGGCTCCCGGCCAGCACCGCGCTGCCAACCCCAATGAATACGAGTACGAATGTCCCTACTAATTCCGCAAGATACTTCCTCATCGCATTACCCCCTCTGGGGGAGGATTCGATTCCTGCGATGGAACTATACGCCGCCGGAACAGCGGGTGGCATCAATCCTGAGCACTATTTTGCCGAAGAGGCTCCGCATACTCTTCCCGGTACCACGCCACCGTCCGCCGCAGCCCTTCCTCGAATCCCACCAGAGGCTCATATCCAAGCGCCTTGCGCGCTGCGGAAATGTCCGCCAGCGAATCCCGAACATCGCCCGCCCTCGGAGGCCCATACGCCGGAGGCTCCCGAAAATCCATCAGCTTCGCCAACGCGCGATACGTTTCATTCAGCGTGTACTGTTCGCCGCACGCAATGTTAAATACCCGCCCAGCGACTTTTTCCGCCTCCGCATCCATCGCCAGAAAATTCGCCGACACCACGTTGTCAACGTAAGTAAAATCCCGTCCCTGCTCGCCATCGCCAAAAATCGTGGGCCGCTCGCCGCGCAGCATCTGCAGCGAGAACCTCGCCATCACGCCGCTGTAAGGCGAGCCGGGGTCCTGTCGCGGTCCGAATATGTTGAAGTACCGCAGGTTCACCGTCTCCAGCCCATACACTTGCCAAAAGCTCGACATGTACAACTCGCCCGCCAGCTTCTGCACCGCATAAGGAGAAATCGGCGCGGGGGCCATCGCCTCCCGCCGCGGAAATCCCGGCTGGTCTCCATACGCCGACGACGACGCCGAATACACCACCCGCTTCACACCCGCCGCTCGCGCGCCCTCCAGCAGGTTGAAAGTCCCATCGATGTTCGCCGTGTGGCTCGTGCGCGGGTCCGCTACCGAGCGCGGAACCGACGCCACCGCCGCTGTATGAAAAACATAATCCACACCTTCACACGCCTTCACCATCGCGTCGGCATCGCGCAGGTCGGCTTCCACAAGCTCCATGCGATCCAGCACTCCGGCCAGGTTCTCCCGCTTGCCGGTCTCAAAGTTGTCAAGCCCGCGAACACTTTCGCCCCGCTTCACCAGCGCATTCACCAGCGTTGACCCAATAAACCCCGCGCAACCAGTTACAAGATATTTAGCCATGATCTCTGTATACCATCACGCACCGCGTGCGGGTTTATCGGCATCTAAGGCATACTTGGAGTTGCATGAGTACGCTCTTCCCCTTCCGACTCGAACCCTGGTTCCGCACCCGCATCTGGGGCTTTCACGACCTCTCACCCTGGTACGACTACAAGACCGAAGGCGACCCTATCGGCGAAGTCTGGCTCACAGGAGAAATGTGCGCCGCCGCCACGGGCCCGCTCACTGGCCAGTCGCTTCAGCAGATCACCGCCCAGCACGGCCACGAGCTGCTTGGCCGCCATTTTGGAGACGGCCAGTTTCCCCTCCTTATCAAGCTGCTTTTTCCCAAGGACAAGCTCAGCGTGCAGGTGCATCCCGACGACGCCATGGCGCGAAAATATGGCGAGCCGCGCGGCAAAACCGAGTGCTGGTACGCGCTCCATGCCGACCCCGGCGCGAGCGTCGCGCTCGGCATCAAGCCCGGCATCACGCCCGAAAAGATTCGCGCCGGAATCGACTCCGCCACGCTCGAAGACATACTGGAAATGGTCCCCGTCCACGCGGGCGACATGCTTTTCGTCGATGCCGGGACCGTCCACGCCATGGGCCCGGGCGTCGTAATTCTGGAAACCCAGCAGACCAGCGACCTCACCTACCGCATGTACGACTACGGACGCCCGCGCGAACTTCATCTTGAGAGATCCTTCGAAGCCATGCGACTCGCGACTCGTGCCGGAAAGATTTCTCCGCGCAGCATGAACGGCCACTCCGTCCTGATCGACGAAAAGTATTTCGAGATCGAGCGCTGGCCACTGGAAGCCTCCACCACCCCGCTCGGACTCACCGCCGCCACCGGCGGTCTTCAGGTTCTCTTCGTGGCCGATGGACAAATCCGCATCTCAGCCGACGAGGGTGAAGCCTTCCCGGTCAACCGCTGCGAGCTTGCTGTCATCCCAGCTTCCAGTCAAAACGTTCGCGTGGAAGCCGAATCCGCGGCCACCGTCATCCGCATTCAGCCGCGCATGGCCGAGTAACCTGAAGGAGCGAAAGAGGACGCCCGATTTGAAGATCGATTTCCGCCCCATCATCCTGGCCGGAGGCAGCGGCACCCGCTTCTGGCCGCGCAGCCGCAAAGCCCGGGCCAAGCAGGTGCTCGCCCTAGAAGGCGAGCGCACCATGATCCAGCGCACTGTCGACCGCCTCGCGCCGCTGGCCGACGCCGGCAACATCTGGGTCATCACCAACAATCTATTGTCCGAAACAATCTGCGGACAGCTCGACTGCGTTCCGGAAAATCAAATCATCTGCGAGCCGGCCGCGCGCAACACCGCTCCCGCCGCCGGACTCGCCGCCTTTCTCATCGAGCGCGACAACCCCGACGCCGTTCTCGGCATGTTCCCCGCCGACCACACCATCGCCGACGAGTCCGCGTTTCTCACCGTAATTCGCCACGCCATCGCCATCGCCGCCGCCGGAGAAAACATGGTGGTGCTCGGCGTTACGCCCACGCGGCCTGAAACCGGCTACGGCTACATTGAAACCGGGGCCGCCGCGCCCAACGGCTCCGTCCACGTCCGCCGCTTTACCGAGAAACCCAATCTCCAGCGCGCCGAGCAGTTTCTTTCCGCCGGAAATTACTGCTGGAACAGCGGAATCTTTCTCTGGTCCGCCCGCACCCTGGCCAACGCCGTGCGCGAGCATCTGCCGGAAACGGCACCGCACCTCGAAGCCATCGCCGCCGCCTTCGGCACGCCTGAGTTTGAGCGCGTCTTCGCTGAGCGCTACCCGCAGTGCGAAAACATCAGCGTCGATTACGCCATCCTCGAACCGCGCTCCGCGAAGGGCGAGCATCAGTCGAATCTCTACTGTTTGCCCGCCGACTTTGGCTGGAACGACCTCGGCTCCTGGGCCGCGCTCTATGAGCATCAGCTTGCGCACGACAACGGCGCCGACGGGAACAAAAACGTCACCGAAAGCTCCGGCTGCATCGCCGTGGACGCGCGCAGCAACTACGTCTACAGCCCGAAAAAATTCGTCTCGCTCGTCGGTGTGAGCGACCTGGTCGTCGTTGAAACCGACGACGCGCTCCTCATCACCTCTCGCAGCCGCTCGCAGGACGTGGGCAAGCTGGTGAAAATGCTCCAGGAAAAGGGCCGCAAAGACCTCGTCTAAGGAACGGAATGGCAAACCAATCCGCAGTAAAGTTCGGAACCGACGGCTGGCGCGCCCGCATCGCCGACGACTTCACCTTCGACAATGTCCGCAAGGCCGCCGCCGCCATCGCGGGCTACCTCCACAACTCGACCGACCCGCGCCAGGCCCCCTCCAAAGGCGTCTGCATCGGATATGACACACGCTTCGCCTCCGACCGCTTCGCCCGCGCCGTGGCCGAAGTCATCGCCGCATCGGGAATCCCCGTCAGGCTCGCCAACCGCATCACGCCCACGCCCGCGCTCTCCTACGGAGTCCATCAGCAGGGCGCGGCCGGCGGCGTCATGATCACCTCCAGCCACAACCCCTACCAGTGGAACGGCGTCAAGTACAAGGCCTTCTACGGCGGCTCAGGCAGCCCCTCCATCATGGCCAATATCGAGACCTTTCTCGATAAGCCGCTGCCCCGGCCCGTGCAGCCCGCGGCCATCACCGAAGTCGATTTCCTGCCCTGCTACCTCGAAGTCATCCGCCGCTTCGCCGACCTCAACCTCATCGCGAAGTCCGGCCTCAAGTTCGCCATCGACTGCATGTATGGCGCGGGCGCGGGCATCCTCGCCGGAATCTTCCAGAGCATCGGCGTCGATCACATCGAAATTCGCGCCAATCGCGACCCGCTCTTTCCGGGAATCAATCCCGAACCCATCGAGCCGCACATCCGCGCCCTGCAGGATGCTGTCGTCGAGCACCAGTGCCACGCTGGTTTCGTTACCGACGGAGACGCGGACCGCCTCGGGGCCGTCGATGAGCACGGCAATTTCGTCGATCCCCACAAGATTTTCGCCGTGCTGCTCGAATGGCTGCTCACCCGCAAAAACTGGCCCGGCGACGTGACCCGCGCCTTC
>DASTXK010000006.1:0-5208 GCA_035765555.1 Acidobacteriaceae bacterium | reverse complement strand
AATCGACGGCGGGCACACCTTTGAAGAGACCGGCTGGGGCGGCGACAACCATGACATCTGGTGGGACCCGAAAGACCCCAACCGCCTCGCCCTCACCGATGACGGCGGCGTCAACATTACCATTAACGGCGGCAAGGGCTTCCATAATGTGAAGCTTCCGATTGGGCAGATGTATCACGTCGCCGTCGATGACCAGATTCCCTATTACGTATACGGCAACATGCAGGACGATGGAACGATGCGAGGCCCCAGCGTGTCGATGGGACGTGGCGACGCCGGTTGGGACCACCGCATAGGCGGATGCGAGTCCGGCTTTACGCTGCCCGATCCGACGGACCCCAACATCGTTTGGGCATCGTGCTATGCCAACGAAGTGACGCGCTGGGACGCGCGCACCAACCAGGCCCGCACCGTGGCCCCGTGGATGCACACGCTGGACTCCGAGCCCGACCATACCAAGTATCGCTGCCACTGGACCCCGCCGCTGGCCATTGATCCCTTCGACCACAACACCGTCTACTACGGCTGCCAGGTCATCTTCAAAACCAGCAACGGCGGGCAAAGCTGGTCCGTCATCAGCCCCGACCTCACCACGCAGAATCCCGAGCACAACAAGTCATCGGGCGGCCTTATTGGAGACAACCTGGGGCAGTTCTATGGTGAAGTGGTCTTCGCCATCGCGCCCTCAACCGTGACAAAAGGCCTCATCTGGGCCGGCACCGACGATGGCAAGGTTTGGGTCACGCGTGACGGCGGCCAGCACTGGAGCGATCTGACTGCGAACATCAGCGGCCTGCCGCCGCTCGGCACCATTACCAGCATTCAGCCTTCGTTCTTCGACGCGGGCACGGCGTATGTGACCGTCGATCTGCATCTTGTCGACAATCGCGATCCCTTTATCTACAAGACCACGGACTACGGCAAGACCTGGACGAGCATCAGCAGCAACCTGCCCAAGGGCCCGCTGGCGTATGTGCGCAATGTCTCGGAAGACCCCAACTGCAAGGGGCTGCTCTTTGCCGGGACCGGCAACGCCCTCTACTATTCGCTTGATGATGGCGCCCATTGGACACACTTCAATCAGGGCCTGCCGCCGTCGCCCGTTACCTGGACCGTGGTGCAGAAGCGCTTCCATGATCTCGTTGTCTCCACCTACGGACGCGGGTACTACATCCTCGACGACATCACTCCGTTGGAGCAGATGGCGAAGCAGCCCTCGACCGAAGCGGTGCGCTTCTTCACTCCGCGCTCTACTTACCGAATTCCGCGGGGCGAGAGCGTCTTCCTCAACTACGAACTCAAGTCCGCGCCGAAAGGCCCCGTCGACGTGGAGATTACGGACGCGCAGGGCAATGTCGTGCGCAAGCTGAGGTCGTCAGGACACCCGGGCCTGAATCGCGTCGCCTGGGACATGCACTACGACGGCCCGCGCATGGTGACGTTGCGGACCATTCCTCCCGAAGACCCGCACATTTTTGAAGTGGGACGCTTCCGCGGCAGGTATTCGCGGCCCGTGACGCACTGGGGCATGGGACGCGCGCCCACACCAATGGCGGCGCCGGGAAAGTATGAGGCGAAGCTCACCGTCAACGGAAAGACCTACACCCAGCCCATCACCATCCTGATGGATCCCAAGTGCCCCAGCTCGCAGGCCGATCTGGAAGCCTCGGTGAAGCTGCAACTCAGGGTCAACGACGACGTCAGCAAGGTCGCGGACATGATCAACAACCTCGAGTGGATGCGTAAGCAGCTCGCGGACGTGGAAAAGATGTTCGCCAGCAATCCCGCCGACAGGCAGCGCGCGCAGGCTGCCCGGCAGATGGGCCAGAAAATGCAGGACGTGGAGAACGAGATGATAACGGAGCCGCTGCGGGCAAGCGACGATAAAACCTACATCACCGCGTGGAAGATTTACTACAACCTGCTCTGGCTGAACGGACAGATTGGCTCAGGCGCCGGCGACGTGGCTGGCGGGACGGACTTCCCCCCGACGGACATGGAAGTAAAGCTCACGGACAAGTTTGAAGGCGACCTGACGAAGGCGACAGCGGACTACCACAATCTGATGACAAAGGAACTCCCCGCATTCAACAATACGTTGAAAGAGGCCAGCGTGACGCCCATTGCGGCGCCTGCTCCGGAGCGGGTAGAAAGCGAATAGAAGGCGCACATAGCCCGCGCTGCAGCAACAATGCTGACGTGCGGGGCTTCGTGATCGCTTAGACCGCCTGGCCCATCAGCGGATCGGTGTAGCTGGGCTTGCCGGTTTCGACATGCCCGGCAAACCTCTGCTCAAAATCATTCGCGCCGTTGATCCCTACGCTGAAGTCGTACCAGCCATGCTGGCGGCCCAAATTCAGTACCGCCCTGACCGATCTTCCCGGATGAACTATCTTTGTAACCGGCTCCGCATGATAGGAGTTATCGGTGATCTCTATCTTTTGAACGCCGCCCCGCTGATGACGGATGGTTAGCTCAATGTTGCCGGTGAGCTTATTGCCTGTTCCCGTGGCGTGCTCGTAAGCGCATCGTACTTCGATGCCGGGGTCGCTGCCTCCGCCTGTGAATTGCCGGAAGAATCCGTTGGGACCATGAACAGCAATGTCGTACTTGCCGCTTGAAAATAGCGAGAGAGCGAAGGACTCCTTCATCGAGGTTCCCTCTTTGACCGCATAAGTTGCCGATATCATGTTCGGCTGCGATTGTGCCGGAGCCGTGGATGCCGTCGACTCTGTGGTTCCATAAAGATAGACATTGAAGGGGAAGCCCGCCGCGCGCTTGCCAAATACTCGGTCCCCCGCGCGCATTGTCAGCTCAAAGCTTTTGCCGTCAGCGCTCAGATTCCCGTCCGCGTAAGGCTCATACGGGGCCACACACGCCTGCCGCACGCCCGGCTCCTGTGTGGGAATAAGTCCTGAGCAGCGCGGATCGCGGTTGACGCGCGCAATTTCGTCCGCACTCAACGCCTTGTAGTTTGAGGGAATCTGTTTATAGCGGGCGCGCTGGATTGACTCAACATACTCGTCGCGCTTCAGAAAGGGAAGAGACGGCTTCTTCCCGTCATAATGGCGGAACACAGAGGTAAGGTCGCCTGAGATAGCTCTTCGCCATGCGCTTATGTTAGTTTCCTGTACCTTCTTCTTGTACTTGCCTTCAACAAATCGCTCCAGAAACTGAAGGGTGGAAGTATGCTCGAACAACTGCGAATTCACCCATCCGCCGCGGCTCCACGGCGACGCAATGATCATAGGCACGCGGAACCCCATCCCTATGGGGCCGGAACGAGCGATCCTTTTCGGAATTCCGAATACTAACTCATCCGGCACATAACTATATTCCAGCCCGGTATCAATCCCATCTGACGCGCCTCCCGTTATCTTTCTCTTTGGATCAGCCGCGACAATGGAAGCCGCATGGTCAAAGTATCCATCGTTTTCGTCATAAGTCAGAATAAAGATGGTCTTTTTCCATACCTCGGGATTTTTGGTAAGTATGTCCATAACTTCCGAGACATACCATACGCCATACCATGGCGCATAAGGATGATCGGAAAACTTACCCGGCGCGGAAAGCCACGAAACCGCCGGCAGGTTTCCCGTGCGCACGTCCTCGCGGAACTGATGCAGGATGTCGCCTTTCGGAACATACATCTGCTGGGTAATCGCTCCGTTCTGAAATTCCAGCATTTCCAGCGTGTGGAAGTCGGAGTCTTTGTCATTTGTAACAAACGCCCGCTCGTTCAGGTCACGCGCCTCCGGCGGAAGCTGCGCGACTCCGCGCAGCGCATACTGGTAATCCCGCTTCCACTTCTCCAGAAGGGCCTGTTGGCGCTTCAGCTTTTCCTGAAGGGCCGCTTCGCCTTTTTGCGCTACTTCGTCTTTGAGCTGCTGAATATGGACGGCGAGGTTTGCCATCATCTCCTTGAGCCGCTCTGGATTGCGCGGCGTCAACTCTACGTTGTAGTTCGCGAAAAACTCCAGCACATTTGTCCCAAAATTTCCCAGCCATTCCACCTGCTCATCAGTCATGCCGCCGGACTCAGTCAGGTCGTTCTGGTAATACTTCCAGGAAACACCCGCTTTTTGCAGGCGTTCCGGAAAAGTGGTCCAGGGCATTCGGCCGGCCGCCACCTCCTGGTTCTGCATATAAACTTTCGAGTCCGTGCTCTGCCGGTCGCGCACCGTTCCCGTCATGAACGTAAGGCGGTTGGGAGTTGTGCTGCTCATCACTCCGCAAAAATTTTGGTCGCAGACTGTGAATGCGTCGGCGAGCGCGTAATAAAACGGAAGGTCCTCGCGCGTGTAGTGGCCCATGGTGAGCGGCACCGAAGCGTATTCGGGATCGCCAGAACGCTTGGCATCGATCCAGTTGTTGTAGTTTCCGCCGTTCCACGCATCCACCTGGCTATGGCGGCTATGGGGAATCGAGCCCATCCAGGTGGCGCACGTGTCCTTGATGTCCAGCCGCCACGGAGCATAAGTTTCACCCCTCGCGTTGGTTTGCAGAAACACCGAATTGCCGTTGGGCAGCCGGATAGCGCGCGGATCGTTGAACCCGCGCACGCCTTGCAACATGCCGAGCGCGTGGTCAAAGGAGCGGTTTTCCTGCATCAGGATGACGATGTGCTCGGCGTCCAGCCAGGAACTGCCCGGATCAGGATCAATGGAAAATGCGCGCTCGATGGATTTGGGAACGCCGCCGGCAAACCCGGCGACTCCAAAAAGCATGGCCTGCTTCAGAAAATCTCGTCTTGAACTCATCGTTCCTTGCTGCCCTGTGGAGAGGATGTGGTCTCTTCACACTGTAATTCCTCTTCGGCGAGTTGCGGAGAGATGAATGTCAGAGGAAAAGAATTTTTTCTCTACTGCCAGCCAAACGCGCCGCGAAACAGCGTGAATTCCGCCGAGCTTCCGGCCTCAAAATAGATGGACAGAATATCGAAGCGCACAGGAACATCACGGTTGGGCAATTGACGCAGATAATGGTGTGCCATCTTGCGCAGCATTCGCTTTTTGTCCGTGTCCACGGCGGCCTCCGCGGGAGCCACGGCCCGCGTGGTCCGCGTCTTCACTTCGACGAAGCAAAGCACGTCGTTGTCCCAGGCGACCAGGTCAAGATCGCCGGCCGCCTTGGGCGTGCGCCACCTTTGCGCCGTCACCACGAAGCCCAACCGCCGCAGATGGAAAAACGCCGCACGCTCGCCGCGCC
>DASTXK010000005.1:0-3295 GCA_035765555.1 Acidobacteriaceae bacterium | reverse complement strand
AGTTATGGGATCAGCTTTGTTCTGGTCGCGGTGAATGCCTTTCTCGCGGCGGCGTGGCTGGCAAGAAGCATTCATACGCGGCTGCGGATCGCGGTGGGCACGGTGCTGCTGATTCTTGCGCTGCAGCTTGGGTCATTCATTTCCAAGCCGCCGGCGGCGACTTCGAGCTATGCGGTGCTGATGCAGCCGAATCTGGATGTGGGCACGAATAATGTCTGGCCGGGGCCGGTGTGGGACGAACATGCGTCGTGGATGATGGAGCAGAGCCTTCGGACGTGTACTCCGGCGTTTGCGGGACTGCCTTCGACAGACAAGCAGATAGTGAGGCCGCCGTGCGATGCGAATACGCCTCCTCCGGGAGTGGTGGTGTGGCCGGAAGCGCAGTCGCCGCTGATGAGTGATGATCCGAGGGTGGCTGAGTTGATGCACACGCTCGCCACGACGGCGCATGCTCCGGTGGTTGCGGGGATGCTGGGGCGCGACGCGAGCGGGACGTATAACTCAGCCGTATTTACCGCTCCGGATGGGAAGATTCTGGGGCGCTATGACAAGATTCATCTGGTGCCGTTTGGTGAGTACATTCCTTATCGAGGAGTTTTCTTCTTCGCGCACCAGCTTACGCAGCAGCTTGTGGACTTGCAGCGGGGAAAGACGCGCGACGTGTTCCACGCGGATGGTCATTCGTTCGGGATATTTATTTGCTATGAGTCGATCTTTGCCGATGAGGTGCGGAGGTTCGCGCTGAACGGAGCGGATGTGTTCATCAACATTTCCGATGATGGATGGTATGGGAACACCAGCGCGCCCTGGCAGCACCTGAACATGGCGCGGATGCGGGCGGTTGAGAACCATCGCTGGATTCTGCTGGATACGAACAACGGCATTACCACGGTGATTGATCCGCGAGGGCGCGTGACTTATAGTGCGCCGCGCAATGTGGAAGCATCGCTGGTGGCCCGCTATGGGTACGAGCACGACATTACTTTCTACACACGCTACGGCGATGTGTTTGGTTATGCGTGTGGAATAATAGCCATAGGCGCGCTGCTGTTTTTCTCCTTCAGACGCCGCCCAGTTTCTAGAAAAAGTCAGGTCCTGTCATCGTGTTGAACGATCTTGAATTCGCCTACGCTCCCGTGCGCGACAAAGTCCGCGACCTGCGGGAGTATCTTTGACGCGCCCCGCCTTCAATCTGAATTAGCGGAAATTGAAAAGAAGCTGTCCGACCCTTCGCTGTGGTCGAATCCCCAGCTTTCGCAGCCCATTATGCGTGACCGCAAGCGCATGGAAGAGCAGCTTGCCAGCGATGAGGATCTGGCGCGCCGGACGGGAGACATTGAGGCGTATTTCGACCTGGCGCGCGAAGGCGAGCCGGTGGAAGCAGAGCTGGAAAAAGAAATCCAGTCGCTCAATGAATATGCCGATGGGCTTGAGGCGCGCACGATGCTCTCGGGCGAGACCGATCCGCTGAACGCAATTGTGGTGGTGCATCCCGGTGCGGGCGGCACAGAGAGCCAGGACTGGGCCGAGATGCTGATGCGGATGTATCTGCGCTGGGCTGAGCAGCAGGGCTTCAAGGCGGAAATGAATGATTATCAGGATGGGGAAGAGGCCGGGATCAAATCGGCAACGTTCACCATCACTGGCGAGTACGCTTTCGGGCTGCTCTCAGGCGAAACGGGCGTGCATCGGCTGGTGAGGATTTCGCCGTTTGACCAGGCCAAGCGCAGGCACACGTCGTTTGCGTCGGTGTATGTTTCGCCGGAGATTGACGACTCGATCCAGATTGACATTAAGACCGAGGATCTGCGCATTGATACCTACCGTTCCGGCGGCAAGGGCGGCCAGCATGTGAACACGACTGACTCGGCCGTGCGTATGACGCATCTTCCGACGGGAATTGTGGTGGCCTGCCAGAACGAGCGTTCGCAGCACAAGAACCGCGACCGCGCGATGAAGATGCTTCGTTCGCGGCTCTACGAATATGAGTTGGAAAAGAAGCGCGAGGCAACGAAGAAGCTGGAAGACTCGAAGCTGGACATTAACTTCGGGTCACAGATTCGGTCCTATGTGCTGCAACCGTATCGGATTGCGAAAGACCATCGCACCAAGGTGGAAGTCGGCGACGTGGACCGAGTGTTGGATGGCTACCTTGAGCCGTTCATTCGCGGCTATCTGAAGATGCGGCGCAACGGAGGCGTTCCGGCAGCGGTGGAGCAGGAGGATGACCTGCCGTGAACGAACCGGAGCTGGTCCGAGAAATTCTGGAGAAATGCCGGACGATTGCGGTGGTTGGATTGTCCAGTAATGAAGGCCGGGCGTCGTGGGGCGTTTCGCACTTCATGCAATCGCGCGGGTATCGGATTGTTCCGGTGAATCCGCTGATTGAGAGCGCGCTTGGGGAGCGGGCGTATGCGACGCTGGACTCGGCGTGCGCGGCCGTGTCGGATATTCGGCTGGTGAATGTATTTCGCGCTCCGCAATATGTTCCGGCGATTGTAGAAGAGGTGGTCCGGCTGGGGATTCCTTACCTCTGGTTGCAGGAGGGAGTGGTTCATCCTGAGGCCGCAGCGAGGGCCGAAGCCGCTGGCGTGAAGGTTGTGATGGACCGCTGCATTTTGCAAGACCGCATGAGCCTGGGCTGGAGCTGAATACCGCACGGGCGGACGCGGCTTCGCCGCAATCCTAAACTTGACATTCGTGGCCGCTCCCGTTGGTCGCGGGATTTAATTTCTATACCCTGAAAGCTGAACCTTAACTCTGCCCGCGCACGCTGGATGCCAAACTCCTGTATCCGCATAAAGCGCCCCACCTCATCGCCGATGAAGGCAATGTGTCACGCGGTAGTTCCCGCAAGGTGGCGCGGACCAGGGCAGCGCGTTCTGGAATCCGGCACGGCACCCCGGGAGTTCACTTGATCAAACAGGAGCAATGGTATGTCACTGGGTGTCTTGAACAACATCTCCGCTCTTTATGCGGAAAACAACCTGAACCAGACGCAGGGCAGTCTGCAGAATACGCTGACGCAGCTTTCGTCGGGTTCGCGCATTAACTCCGGTGCGGACGACGCCGCCGGCCTTTCTCTGGCGAATGGCTTGCAGGCGAATTCCGCCGCTCTTACGCAGTCGGCGACGAATGCGAGCGAAGGCGTGGGGCTGCTGCAAGTGGCTGACGGCGCTCTTTCGCAGGTGACCAACCTGCTGAACCGGGCCGTGACGCTTGCCACCGAAGCTTCGAACGGGACACTCAACGCCGATCAGGCGGGTGCGGCGAACTCGGAGTTTCAGTCGATTCT
>DASTXK010000004.1:0-6400 GCA_035765555.1 Acidobacteriaceae bacterium | reverse complement strand
AGCGGCGGCAGCGATTCGAGCATCGAGACCACCAGCTCCTGGAGCCTGGTGGTTTTTTCGTGATGGAAACAGAAGCGCGATAATCAGAGGAACGGCCAATTATGAGCGTAACGTTAGGCGGCATCCAAGAGGCGCGGCAGCGCATTCACAGCGATATTTATCTTTCGCCCGCGCCCCACTCGGACGAGTTGTCGAAGATGACGGGCCAGCAGGTCTTCCTGAAGCTCGACAACCTTCAGCGCACCGGGGCTTTCAAGGAGCGGGGCGCACTCAACAAAATCCTCACGCTTGAGGACTGCGAAAAGAAGCGCGGAGTGATCGCGGCCAGCGCCGGAAACCACGCTCAGGCGGTTGCGTACCACGCTACGGCGCGCGGCATCCGGTCGCGGATTGTGATGCCGTTGATGACGCCGCTGGTGAAGACCGCGTCCACGGCGGCCTATGGGGCCGAGGTTGTGCTGCACGGCGGCAATTATGACGAGTCTTGCACGGAGGCGCTTCGCCTGGCCGCGCAGGACGGCATGACGTTTCTGCATCCCTTCGACGACGATGCCGTGATTGAAGGGCAGGGAACGCTCGGGCTTGAGTTGCTGGAGCAGATTCCCGATCTAGAAGCTGTGGTGGTCCCGGTTGGCGGCGGCGGCCTGATTGCGGGTGTGGCCTGCGCCATCAAGGAATCCGACCCGCACATTCGCGTTATCGGGGTGCAGACGGAGCGGCTGCCGTCCATGTTGCGCGCCGCCGATGCCGGGTCGCCGGTGACGCTTCCAGCC
The DNA here is from genome assembly GCA_035765555.1 of Acidobacteriaceae bacterium. Taxonomy (GTDB): domain Bacteria; phylum Acidobacteriota; class Terriglobia; order Terriglobales; family Acidobacteriaceae; genus Silvibacterium. The sequence continues at coordinate 5,627 of DASTXK010000004.1, read as the reverse complement.
GAGGCCACTATCGCCGATGGCATCGCCGTGCGCCGCGCCGGAGAGCGAACTCTGCCGCTGGTGCAGCGCTATGTGGATGAGCTGGTCTCGGTGGATGAGGAGGAAATCGCCAAGGCTATTCTGGTTCTGCTGGAACGTGAAAAGACGCTGGCTGAGGGAGCGGGGGCCGTCGCGCTCGCCGCACTGCTCCAGCACAAGACCACCCTGCGTGGTCAGCGGACCGCCGTGGTGATCGGCGGGGGCAATATCGACGTGAGTCTGCTGGCTCGCATTATCGAGCGCGGTCTGGTGAAGGATGGGCGCCGCACGCGGCTGCGCATCCACCTGACCGACCGCCCCGGAGCGCTGCACGGACTCACGCGCATCCTTGCCGACGCCCGCGCCAACATTGTGCAGACCGCGCACGACCGCACCCACTACGGAGTGAGCCTGGGTGATACCGTGATCGACATCACGCTGGAAACGCGCGGCGGCGAGCACATTGAAGAGATCCGGAAATCGTTGACCGAAGAAGGCTACCGTCACGAGAGGATTGATTGAGGGGACTGGCCGTCCAGGTCATTGCGCTTCGCGCCAGAATGCATCAGCATCTTTGAAGGCATGGTTCGCGTTGACCGTGAGCGGCCTCGACCTGACGGAGGACAGAAATTCAATGTTGATGTACCCGAATCATGTGCGTTTCGTTCTGCTTCTGTTATTTGCTCTGCTTGCCGCGCCGGGACTGTGGGCGCAGGCGGGGCCGCCGTTCCAGACTGACGACGCCGTGCCCGTCGATTATGGGCATTACGAATTTTATGTTTTCGGGCTTGCAGACGGCACCCCTGTAGAGATGGATGTCGACGCGCCGGCGGTTGAGTTCAACTGGGGCGCATATCCCAAAGTGCAGCTCCATGCCATCGTGCCTGGTGGAATCACCGCGCCCATGAATCATTCGGCCTACGGTTCGGAGGGGCAGGGTCCAGTCACATTCGGCATGGGAGACATCGAATTGGGAGTGAAATACGGCGCCATCACCGAAACCAAACACCGGCCCCAGATCGGTTCCTTCCCTCTCATCGAAATACCCTACAACGATAAGCCCTCATTCTTGCTGCCCATTTGGGTGTCGAAGAGTATTGGCCCATGGATTCTCGATGGCGGGGCGGGCTACGTCGTGAATCCGCAAGACGGGGCTCGCAATTACCCATACGGCGGCTTCCTCATGCAGCATCCAGTTACGAAGAAGCTTGATCTGGGTGTTGAGATTTTTTCGCACGGGCGCACGGATCAGAACGTGGCAGTATCCCAGTCATCCACCATGATCGACGCGGGAGGCTATTACCACTTCAACTCGCCGGGCCTGCAACTACTCTTCGCCTATGGGCACTCTATCGCCGGACAAACGGAAAACTACGCCTACCTGGGACTTTACAAAACCTGGGGCAAGGACAAGGGGAAGCCCTAAACCCGCTTGCAAAAAATAGTTGAGCCAGATTCCAGATGAGGCCGTAAAATGGCCCGGTACTCCCGAGGAAATCGATTTCATGGAAATCACTGTACGGAGCCTATGGACGCTGATCCACGGCTTCGGCTTCGGCGCCCTTTATCTGCTGGCTTGTTCGGGAGGAATCCTGGAGCTTTACCGCTCCACAAGCTCACCCTCTCCCTCGCCTTTGACGCCGCGGCATGAGATTTTCCTGCGCGTTTACCTCATCACCATGGTTGTCCTCGCATGGGGAGCAGTGTTGAGCGGGGCCTACATCGTGTATCCGTGGTATCGCGCCGTGCCGCCTGCGGGAGCCGCAAGCTCGTTGCTGTATCCTCAGCATCTGCTCATGTCCAGCCCTTCCACGATCGGATGGCACTCGCTCGGAATGGAATGGAAGGAGCATGTTTCCTGGCTCGCGCCCATTTCCATCACAATGGCCGCGTATGTGTTCATTCGTTATGGACGCGATCTCAGGAACCATCGGCAACTCCGAGCCGCCGTGTTGTCCTTTGCGCTCGTTTCATTTGTCGCTGCTGGCGTCGCGGGTTTCTTCGGCGCGATGATCAACAAGAATGCGCCCGTCCAGGGCGGGCATACGATTCAGCTATCCCGGAATGTGGAGGCGCTGGGGAAATGAATGCTTCGGTTGAAACTGCTCCGGTAAACACTGCGTCGCCAGCGACCCTCACCAATGGTTCCGCCGCCGCCGCAATTCTTGCGGCCGGAATCGGCTCTTTCGCTCTTGGCGTGCTGGCGGTTGCGGGCGACAAATCAGCGCTGCTGAAGGGCTGGTTCACTTTCTACAAACCCACCGGCCCGCTTTCCGGGGTCACAACGTCGGCAGTGGTGATATGGCTGTTTTGCTGGGGAGCATTGCAGTGGCGCTGGCGGAAATCAACTGTCTCTGCGGGGCGCATCAGCGTTATAGCCCTGGTGCTGCTGGCTCTTGGCCTGATTCTTACTTTTCCGCCTATTGCGGACTTTCTATAGCGCCGAAGCTTTATGGACAGGACCGGGGACAGGCCCGGTGCTCTTGCGCGGCACTAACTCAGGCTCAATCCTGTACTCCGCGCCTTTGGCGGTAGCGGCATTTCTGGTTCCGTGCAGGGCGCGGAAAGCGAGCTTTGCGATTTGCGCGCGGGACAGCCGCACCGTGGTCAGCGGAGGCTGCGTGTATTCGCTCAGGGCAATGTCGTCGAAGCCAATGACCGATATGTCGTCCGGAACTTTCAGGCCATGTTCAAGGATTGCACCCATTGCTCCGATGGCGGACATATCATTGGAGGCCAGCACAGCCGTCGGACGAGCCCCCGCCGCTTTCCGCAAGAGGCGCTTCATGGCATTGTGGCCGCCGTCCATGCGGTGGTTGCCTTCCTCGATCAGGTCTTTGGCGGGCCGTAGGCCCTTGCGCTTCATGCTGGCGAGAAACGCCTTGCGCCTGACCTGCGCGGAAGTCAGGTCCGACGGGCCGCTGATGAACGCAATGGATTTGTGTCCGAGGCGGCGGAGGTGTTCCACGGCGGCGTCCACGCCCGCGGCGTAATCAATGGCGATGTTGCTGATGCCCTTCTGCACGACCCCGGTGTCAAGGAAGACCAGGGGAATCTCCCGGCTGCTGAATTCCTCGATCAGGTGTTCATCCATTTCCGAGGTCATAATGGCCACGCCGTCCACCTTGCGCTGCAACATGCGGGTGACGCACTGCTCGGTGCGGTGCTTGTCATAATTGGTGTTGGCGATCAGCACCTCCAGCCCATGCTGCACAGCCACGTCCTCAAAGCTCTTTACCAACTCCGGGAAAAACGGGTTGGTGATGTCGGAAATAATGAGGCCGTAGAGGCTGCTTCTGCCTGAGCCCAGCGCGCGCGCGTTGGTGTTGGGATAAAACTTGAGCGCCTCAATCGCGCGGCGCACGCGCGCCGCCGTTTCCGCCGTGACCTTCTCCGAGCCGTTGATGGTGCGCGATACGGTGGCGGTGGAGACCCTGGCGGCGCGTGCAACTTCCTTAATATTCATAAGCCATGAACGTTATACCGGAAATCAGCGCACTTCGTCCTGAATCCCGCAATCATTTCAGCGGGCGAAGAGTGAAAGCGGAACGGCCTGGCCCATGGCGCGGTATCCGGCGGGCGAGGGATGCAGGTGGTCGCCGCAGTCGTAGGCGGGCAGCAGGCGGTCGGGATGTTGCGGATCGCGCATGGTCTTGTCAAAGTCAAGGATCGCGTCGAAGTGTCCGGGGGCGCGGATCCATGCGTTCACCGTCTGGCGGTCGGCTTCGTCGCGAGCGTCCGGATGGTAGTAGTCCGAACCCATGTAGGGCGTGATGGTCGCGCCGATCACGCGGATGCCGTGCGCGTGGGCGCGGGTGATGATCTGCTGGTAGGCGGCTTCGATCCGCTCGACTAATTGTGCGTGCGCGGCGGCGGGAACTTCACCGTCGCGGGTCAGCCCGCCGAGGTCATTCACTCCCTCAGAGACAATCAGCCAGCGCACTCCGGCCTGCGCCAGCACATCGCGATCAAAGCGGGCGAGCGCGTTCGGGCCGAGGCCGTCGGTCAGCAGATGGTTTCCGCCGATTCCCGCGTTCAGTACGCCGATGTCGCGCGTTGCGGCTGAGTTTTGGAGGCTTTCGGCGAGAACGTCTGTCCAGCGGTCGTTGCCGTTTGTGGTTGAGGCGTGGCCGTCCGTAATGGAATCGCCGAGCGCGACGATGGAAGCCGCTCCCGGCGCGGCCAGCACGTCCACACCGGCGATCTGAAACCAATGGTCCACAGTCTTTGCGCCGGGCAGCTTCGGCGAAGCGACCTGATCTCCGTGGAGATAATAGGAGGTTGAGCGAGAGCCGGGATGGCTGGTCTCGCGGGCCGGGGCTTCGTTCAGATGAAAGCTGATGGCGAGATTCGAGAGCGCGGCAACTGGATAGCTGATGGGATCGGAAATGTACTCCGCTCCTGCTGGGACCGTCACATCGGCCTTGCCGGAAAATGTCAGCGCCCTGTCGGAAGCGGGGTCAATGTCCCGCGAGGATGCCGAAAGCGGGCGGGCAATATGCACGGAGGTGAAGTGAAGCGGCTCCGTTCCAAAAGTATTGGAGAGATGAACCCGAAGCTCATTTCCACCAATCGATAAATGAACGATCTGACGGACGGTGGCATCGGCCATGTCCTGTGCGGGTAGCGCGTTTTGCGGTTCGGGAATCTGCTGCGCGGAAGACCAGCTTCCAACCCACACGCCGGGCGCCTGTGCTTTGCCTGGAACGGCGAGGCAGAGAGCAGCCAGAAGAGCCGGGGCGAGGAATAGTTTTCTCATTGATATCCTGAATAAATCGATTTTGTAAGCACAAGGAGTATAGCAGCCTAACCAGCCGGAATGCGGCTTCAGGCGTGCCTCTGCTATCCTCAGCACGTAACCCGCGCGCAGGAGTTTTCAGTTTTGCCAAGATACCGACGCCTTGCGGCTGCCATCTTTCTGGCCGCCGTTCTTCCGGTCGCCTCGCTGGCCCAGGAGGCGCAGCAGCAGCCAATGGGTGGAGGAAACGCCACGGGCGGCGCGCACGCCGCAATTCACGACGCGGAAAACCGGCCCATCACCGCTGGCGGATTCGTAAAGTCTGGGCCGGTCGTTTATCAGGACGATTCCGAAAAATCAGGTCTGGCCTCGTGGACGCACGTAATGGGCACTCCGCAGAAGAAGTTCATTATCGAGGCGAACGGCTCCGGCGTTTGCCTGCTGGATTACAACAATGACGGTTGGCTCGACATTTATCTAGTCAACGGATCGACGTACGACGCGCTCAACGGCAAGGCCACGCCGCCGCACGCCGCGCTCTTCCGCAACAATCACGATGGGACGTTCACGAACGTGGCCAACCTTGCTGGCGTCGAAAACGACCGATGGGGGTTCGGCTGTGCTGTCGGCGATTACGACAACGATGGCTGGCCCGACCTCTACGTGACGAATTTCGGCCAGAACCGCCTTTACCACAACAACCACGACGGAACCTTCACCGATGTTGCCGTAAAAGCCGGAGTCACGCTGGGCAACTGGTCCACCGGCGCGACCTTTGGCGATTATGACGGAGACGGGCGGCTCGATCTTTTCGTCCCCGGATATGTTCATTACGATATGAGCAATCCCCCGATTCCCGGCACCAAGGCGG
>DASTXK010000003.1:0-17365 GCA_035765555.1 Acidobacteriaceae bacterium | reverse complement strand
ACTCAGGTCCAGCAATTGGAGCGCGACCAGCGTTCCGTGCGTGAACTCATGGACCGGGTCCCGCCCGGTCCCAGTTGCCTGGCGATGCACCTGGAAACCGTGGACCGCGTTCATCGCGATCTGAATCCCGGAACCACATTGCGGCAGTTATTGGAGAATCGCTTTTCCAACATTCTGGTTTATGGTGTTCCCGCCGCCGCCGGGCCCAATGACGCATTGCAGTCGCTTTCAAACGGAGCGATTCAGGCGTTCACGGCGCACCCCGCCCGCGCCGTCGAGTATTCCCTGCCTCTCGAAGCCACTGAATTTTCCGCCCAACTTGCGGGACAGAGTCTGCTGACGAATCGGGAGCAGGGAGCGACCACCTTTGAGGTCCGACCTTGCGGGTGCGTGGAAACAATCCTGTCGGCCAACGGACAGCCGATGTTCGTTCGCCTTAAGGCGCCTGCCGTTGGCGGTCTCTATCTTCTCGCCGGCGAAATGCCCGACCTGCGCAAGCCGCTCACCCCGGGTGATGGTCTCGGAGAAGAATCCATTTCCCTGCTTCCGCCCCTTATTTTCCTGCGCCATTGTTTTGCTGACTCTTGCTGGCACAGCGCCGAGACGCCCACCGCCCGGCTCATCATTGACGATCCAACGATATCCAGTAAGTACGGCGCGCTCGATTTTGCAACGCTGAAGGCTTCCATGCGGCAATTGGGGTACGGCACGTCCATCGCCTATATTCCATGGAACCACTGGCGGTCGTCTCGTCGTTCCGCCACCAAACTCCTCGGCGACGGTTCACCTCTGAGCATTTGCATCCACGGTTGCGATCACACCAACCATGAGTTTCAGTTGGAATCCGCATCCATGCTGGCGCGCAAAGCCGCTCTCGGCATGAGGCGTATGGAGAAGCTCCGCAACCGCGTCGAAGTCCCCTTTGAAGACGTGATGGTCTTCCCGCAAGGACAGTTTTGCAAAGCCGCAATTTCCGCGCTGCGGTCCACAAATTATCTTGCCGCGGTGAACTCCACCTGCTTTCCGACCGACTATGCGCCCCACGACCTCACCATCGCTGACTTTCTTACTCCCGCCGTAACGCGGTTTGATGGTTTCCCCATTTTTCAGCGGCGCTACCCTCGCAGCTTGTTCGAGTTCTCCGTCGACTTGTTCCTGGGCAAGCTGTCCCTGATCGTCGAACACCACGAGTACTTCCGCGACGGTTGCGGGCGGATGGAAGAATTCGTCGCAAAACTTCAGCGTATTGAACCCCGTTTGTCATGGCCGGGACTTCCTGAACAGATGATGAAAAGCAGCATGAAACGGCGGAGACAGGACGGCTCGACTGAAATACAGTTCGTCACTCGCCGCTTCCGCTTTACGCCGCGAGAAGCTGAAGAAGGCCCGCATCGACTGATCAAGTTCGAGCCAAATCCCGCCCTCATTGAGCGCGTGCTGGTGGGCGGCGCGAGTGTTCCTTTCGGATTTGAAAAGGACCACCTGGTGTTTGAGGTCCAGGGTGTGCCCGGCCATGTCAGCACCATCGAGGTCATCGACCGGGCAGTGCCCGCTCCGGCGGTTCGCAGCTTCGGGCCCGCGTATAATGCCGGTGTGTTGCTGCGGCGGGGACTGTCCGAGTTCCGTGATGGCACTCTGTCGCGACACAAGCGACTGATGAAGGTTGCGACAGGGGCCGCCAAAGCACTCAAGGCAACGGGGAACTCGTGAAGAAATCCATCTTCAGAAGGTCAACAAACCGGGTCCTTGCTTTGCTCGCCAGGTTCGGTCCCGGAGCGACTACGCTCAGACCATTTATCCATAAGCTGCGCGGCGTCCGCATCACCGGCAAAGTCTTCATCGGCGACGATGTATATCTGGACAACGAATACCCCGAATCCATCGAAATCCAGGATGGCGCCGTCATCTGTCTGCGCTCAACTGTGCTCGCGCACACCAGTGGACCCGGAAAGGTCGTAATTGGAAAGAATGCTTTCATCGGCGCAAGCTCGCTCATAGCCGTGGTTGGCGGAAATACCCTCACCATCGGCGAAGGCGCCGTCATTGCCGCGGCTTCCGTTGTGAATGCGAGCGTGCAGGCCCACACACTCATGGGCGGCCCCAGGGCCAAACCTATCGGGACCGTGACCGTTCCATTTACGGTGGGCACCCCGTACCACAAGTTTCTTTCCGGAATACGGCCGCTCGACAAAAAGTGAAAGAGCTTTGCTCGAAGTTAAAGCCCTCAAGTCGATGCGACCAACAGGAAGCGGCGATCCTGAAGTTATTCAAAATGGGCATAACCATTCTGAAACCGCCGTAAGATACAACTATGCCCAACTCCCGCCCGCGCGCCGTCGTCTCGCTCTCCGGAGGCATGGACTCAGCCGTCTGCGCCTCCCTCGCCGCTCGCGATTTCGAAGCCTACGCCCTGCACTTCAGCTACGGACAGCGCACCGAGGGCCGCGAGTTGCAATCCGCCCGCGCCATCGCCGAAGAACTCGGCTTCCAGGACTTCCTCCACCTCAATACCGACCTCTTCCGCCGCATCGGAGGCTCCGCCCTCACTGACTCCAGCATCGCCGTCCCCAAGGCCTCCGCGACTGAACCCATAGGCTCGTCGATTCCCGTCACTTACGTCCCCTTCCGCAATGCGCACTTTCTTGCCGCCGCCGTAAGCTGGGCCGAAGTCCTCGGCGCGCAGACCATCTTCATCGGCGCGGTCGAGCCGGACAGCTCCGGATACCCCGACTGTCGCCCCGCCTATTATGAGGCGTTTCAGCAACTTGTCCGCACCGGAACCCGCGATGGAAGCATCGAAATCGCCACCCCGCTCATCCATCTCCGAAAGAAGGAGATCGTGGCGCTCGGCCTTGAATTTGGCGCTCCCTTCCATTTAACGTGGTCATGCTATTCGAGCGCCGAGGCGGCCTGCGGAGAATGCGAGAGTTGCGCGCTCCGGCTGCGGGCCTTTGCCGAGGCCGGCATGGCCGATCCCATCCCCTATGCGCGTCCGGTTCCATAGCGTCGAAACGGCGTCGGAAGGGTTAAGATTCTGAAGGAGAACAAAACCAATGCGTAAGACGAAACTCTGGTTGGCATCTTTGCTTTCGGCCCTGATCGTCATGGCCGTTGTCCCATCGCTTCTCGCCCAGCAGGCGGGCAAGGTCCACGGACATGTGAACGATCCGCTCAACGTCCCCATTCCCGACGTGCAGGTCAAGCTCATGCAGAACGGCCAGGCGAAGTACACCTTCACCACCGACGCCAACGGCGACTACACCGGCGACAACGTGGCTCCCGGCAACTACGACTTCATCCTCTACAACAATAAGAACCAGACCGTGGACGCCTTCCAGAACATCAAGGTGACGGCCGGCCAGACCACCACCCAGGATTTCGATCTTTCGCGCGCCGCCTACATCGCCAAGATGACCCCCGAGCAGAAGAAGCAGCTTGAGGAGGCCCGCAAGAAGAACGCCGGCATTCAGGCCGAAAACGCCAAGATCAAGAACCTCAATGCCGACCTCAAGCAGGCCCGCGCCGACAACCAGGCCAAAAATTACGCCGAGGCCGAGCAGTTAATGACCCGCGACACCACCGCCAAGCCCGACGCCTCCGTGCTGTGGGTGGAGCTGGGCAAGGCGCAGGCCGGCCAGAAGAAGGTGGACGCCGCCGAGACTTCCTACAAGAAGGCCATCGATCTCGAGACCGCCTCCAAGAAGCCCAACGTCGATATCGAAGCGGCCGCCCAAAACGCTCTCGGCGAACTCTACGCCGACCAGGGCAAGGTCGCCGACTCGCAGGCCGCCTATGAAGCCGCCGTCAAGGCCGACCCCAAGAATGCCTCCATGTACTACGGCAATGAGGCCATCATGATGGACCGCGTTGGCAACACCGACGCCACCGTCGCCGCTGCCGACAAGGCCATCGCCGCCGACCCCAACAAGCCCATCCCCTACTACCTGAAGGGCAAGGCGCTCATCAACAAGGCTACCGTCGATCCCAAGACGCAAAAGATCGTCGCACCCGAGGGCACCGCCGAGGCCTACCAGAAGTACCTTGACCTCGCCCCGAACGGCCCCTTCGCCAACGACGCCAAGGCCATCCTGGCGCAGTTGGGTACCAAGCAGAAGACCAGCTTTAAAAAATAAAGCAGTTTCTTTTAAAACAAAGAAGGACGCCCCGGCACGGGCGTCCTTTCTCTTTCGGCATCCAATTTCATTCGCGCGCACGGTGGGTGCCCCATTCAAGCCCGTTTTTTGGGCTTGAGTGGGGAACAAAATGGGGGTGCCCACATCTCGTTTTTGAGATGTGGGAGCATACAATTCGATTGTGAATTCCCTCGTCCTCAGTTACAACGAAGCCGCTGAGATGATCCGGCAACAGGCCGCCTCCCTCCTCGCCCCGCACACCGAATCCCTTTCACTGCTCGAAAGCCTCGACCGCACCCTTGCGCAGCCGGTCATCGCCGACCGCGACCAGCCGCCCTTCGGCCGCTCCACCCGCGACGGATTCGCCTGCCGCGCCGCCGATCTCGCCGGGCAACAGCCGCTCGCCATCGTGGGCCATCTTCGCGTCGGAGAAGCATGGTCCGGCCCGCCGCTCCAGCCCGGCCACGCCATCGAAATCATGACCGGAGCGCCCGTCCCCGCCGGGGCCGACTGCGTGCTCATGGTCGAACACGCCCACGCCGAACAAGGCCGCGTCACACCCGAGCGCACGCTCGAACCGGGCGAAAACATCGTGCCCGCCGGGGCCGAGGCCCGCACCGGCGCAACGCTGATCGAACCCGGCACGCGCATCGGCCCGCAGCACATCGCGCTCGCCGCGGCCTGCGGATACGAAAGTCTCTCCGTCTTTGCCAAGCCCCGCGTCGCCATCCTCGCCACCGGAGACGAGCTGGTCCCGCTCGGCGCGCAGCCCTTGCCGCACCAGATTCGTAACTCCAACAGTTATTCACTTGCCGCGCAGATCTCGCGGCACGGAGGCGCCCCCCTCATTCGCCCCACCGTCGCCGATTCGCTTGAGGCCAGCCAAGCCGCCATCCACGCCGCGCTCGACTGCGACCTGCTGCTGCTCTCCGGCGGAGTCTCCATGGGCAAGTACGATTTTGTCGAGCAGGCCCTGGCCGCCTTCGAAGCCGAATTTTTCTTTACCGGAGCCCGCATCCAGCCCGGCAAGCCCGTCGTCTTCGGGCGACTCCCAAAGCAGGACCTCTTCTTCTTCGGCCTTCCCGGAAACCCCGTTTCCACCCTCGTCACCTTCGCCCTGTTCGCCGCCCCCCTGCTCGCCGCGCTCGCCGGAGCCAAAGACCTTGGCCCGGAATTTGCCGAAGCCCGCCTTGCCCAACCCGTCGAACCCCGCCCGGGCCTCACGCGCTTCCTGCCAGCCCGCGTCGAATCCAGCGCCGCCGGAGCCACCGTCCGCGCCATCCCCTGGCAAGGCTCCGGAGACCAGTCCGCCGCCGCCCGCACCAATTGCTTTCTCGTCATCCCGCCAGACCACCGCCTGAACGAGGGCAAGTCCGCAACCTTCTTGCGGATTTGACGCTCTCCGACTGTAGGCGGAGGTTTGAGACGTCAGCCCAGTAGCACGCCGAAATAAAGTCCAAGTGTGCGGTTCTCGCAACCGGCATAGAGGCGTGCCTTCTCTGGCCTGGTCCTATTTCGCTCTCGGATGCGTTCGGTCATACACCTCCGCCACCTGCCCCACCGTAAGCTGCGTATATCGCTGCGTGGTGGAGAGCCGCTCGTGGCCCAGCAATTCCTGAATGGCGCGCAGGTCCGCGCCTTCCTCCAGCATGTGCGTGCCAAAGGCGTGGCGAAGGGTGTGCGGATGCATGTCCGCCGGCAATCCCTGCGCCACGGCGATATGTTTCACGATCCGGCCCACGCTCCGCGTTGTCAGCCGGCCATTTCCTCGCGATCGGACATTCAAGAGCAGCGCTTCAGTCGATTTTCCCGCCGCAGCCAGCCGCGCCGCGCGTTCCGGCAAGTAAGCCCGCAGAGCCATGGCCGCCGCGTCGCCCAGCGGGACATGACGCTGCTTCCGTCCCTTGCCCCGCACCAGAATCGCTTCGTTGGCCCAATGAATGTCGTCCAGATTCAGCCCAACCAACTCCGCGTTCCGAATGCCACAGCCGTAGAGCAGTTCAAAAATTACGCGGTCGCGCTCCTTCCACGCCGTCTCTCCCCCGGCCACTCCATCCACCACGCGATTCATCTGCTCAATCGTCGGCACGCGCGGCAAATGCTTCGGCAGTTTGGGAGTCGCCACCAGGCTCGCCGGATTCTGCTCCACATAGCCGCGCCGCGCCAGCCATTTGAACCATGACCGGATCGCCGCAAGCGCCCGCGCCGCCGATGCCTTCGACAGCCCGCGTCCATAAAGTTCGCTTAGGTAGGCCCGAATCTGCGGATGCTCAATCCGCCGGACCCCAACCTCCGCCCCCTGCTTCGCAACCATATAGGTAGCAAAGTTCCGCAGCTCCCGCTCATAGGCCCGCAGCGTATGCTCCGACGCCCCGCGCTCGTTCCTCAGCGCCGCAAGAAACTCCTCCACCCGCGCAACCATTTCCGGCTTCTCGCTCATGCACGAGTCCTCTCAAAATCTATCAATCACTCCGCGACCAGCGGGAGCGGCCACGCGAAGCCGCCGCCTGGACGGCCAGTCCACGCGGATGATGCGCCCGATGTACCGCCTTCAATCTTCCCAGCGCCAGATGCGTATAGACCTGTGTCGTGGCAATGTCAGCGTGCCCCAGCAGAGTCTGCACCGTTCGCAGGTCCGCGCCATGCTCCACCATATGCGTGGCGCAGCTATGCCGCAGCATATGTGGGCTGGCATGGTTGTCAGCCGCTTTCACCAGCGACCATATCCACTGCCGAGTCAGCCCCGTTCCGCGCACCGAAAGAAATAGCTGCCCACCCGCCGCGCCCGCGCCGCGTTTGCGTTTTCGGGCCAGCAATGGCCTTCCTTCGCGCAAATACTTCTCGATAGCCTCCACCGCGGCGCGCCCCAGCGGAACAATCCGCTCCTTGTCGCCCTTGCCGCGCACCAGCACGCGCCCCGCATCCAGAGACAAGTCCTCTTCGCGAAGCCCGGTCAGCTCTGACACGCGCAGCCCGCCCGCATACAACAGCTCCAGAATCGCCTTGTCCCGCAGCGTTATGGCATCGGTATTTCCCGGATCGCCGCGCTCCAGCATCGCCGCAACCTCCGACTCCGCCAACGATTTCGGCAGCACCTTCCACGTCGAGGGAGACTCAAGGTTGATCGTTGGATCGCGCTCGATTCGCTTGTCCAGCAGCAGCCATTTGTAGAACCCGCGCAGGCACGACAACTTCCGCGCCGCCGACCGGCTCTCAACTCCATGTCGCTTCAAATGTTCCAGAAATCCCGCTACCTGCCCGTGGCGCGCCGTGATCAGCGACAGCTTCTCGCCATCCACATATTCGGCGAACTGTAGCAGGTCGCGTTCGTAGGCTTCGCAACTCAGTGGGCGCAGCCCTTTCTCCACGCGCAGATATGCTACGTACTCCCGCAGCAATTCCGAATTTCTCAGCCCATCCACATCCTGATTATCCGCAATTCGGCGCTCGTCACACCCGGCATCTTCACCGGGGAACCCGATAGGTCATCCATTCTTCTCGGAGCTATTGCGCTCGCTACCGCGAGACAAGATCAGCAAGCGGATCCGGCACATGCACGCGCAATATATCACCACGCGAGGTGGAAAAGTTCGGATAGTTCAGCGCGTTGTTCGGAATGCCCTTGGTTACGTGCGCCTTTTTGCGCTCTGCCACGTGTTTTTTTCGTACGGAAAATCCACGATGCAGGCTCGGCTCCAAAAATTGTTGCTCCGCAAAATCAAAGTGCGCATAGTCCAGGACAGGGGTCCAATCAAGCGGACTACCAGTTAAATCAGGCGGACTCAACAGGGCCGTCCCTTTGGTGCTGTCCGGAAAATCCGTCGAGTAGGAGCCTCCCGGTTGGCGCGCGGTCGCTGCCGCGAGCTTATTCGCCGCACCATTCCTCGCACGCGATGCCTTCACTCCTCTGTGCGCGGGAAGCGGACTAAGACCCTCTTTCCTCTTTGACTCCGGACTCTGCATGCCTGCCAACTCGCGCTCCAGCCCAAAGTCCAGGCGACCATTCGCAGGTTCGTACAAATTTCTTTCGGAATCGGTCCTTGAAGCGACTCGGAAATTCATACGGGCTGCGCCCGCGCCGCCTCCATGCACCGCCGCGTCGCCAACGGCTTCAGCGTTCGCACTCGCCTTGACGTCGGCGTTCATCGCGAAATTCGCATCTGCGGACACCTGGGATTGGGCGCCGATCGATCCCATCCCGCCACCCCCCGACGGAGCTTCAGGCGACAACCCAGTACCCGCCGCCAGACTTCCGCTAAGGGCTTGGCAGAAAGCTGCGGGCACGGCGCAGCACAAAATCACGCCACATGCCCACACGGAAATCTTGCTGACCCGCATCAACCTTCTCCTCTCTCAATACCGGTCGGTTCGCATCCGCAACGATGGAAAGACCATAAACCCCGCAATAACCAATCCGAAGAAAAATAACACCCGGAGTGTGGCGAAATATCCAGCCATGCCGATTTCGGTCTGTAAAGAAGTATTGATAAGCGTCAGCGCTATGAACATGAGCGGGACCACCCCGAAGCATCTCGCGGCAATGTCATAGATAATCCGCATCAGCGCAACCAGCAACAGCGGATAAATCAACGCGCCGAGCAGTCCAAAATCCGTTGCTCCCCCCGTCAGGATGGAGTTTGCCTCATCACCAAAGCCGTATCCGAATTGCTGGTCAACCAGCTCTTCTTCGGAGAAGGAACGGTCTTTCTCCGGATATAGAAAACTGGGGATTGTTATTTCCGCCTGCTGGATGACGTCCTCTCCCAAAGCAGGTCTTGTGCGGGAACTCCCTTCCAGAACGCTTGCGAAAAATTTCAGTACAAACGTCCGTGTCTGAAGATTCTCCTCTGTGCTGCTGGTGGCGATCGCGTAGGCGTCCCCCCTTTGGAACATTTTGTGCGCGAGCTCAACGCGCTTCGTAACCGTGGCCTGCTGTGGATTGCGCGTACCCCATCCGGCGATCCTGAACAGCATGAACATAAGTGAAGTCACAACAATCACCGCGGCCAACCCCGCCACCACCAGAACTTTTTGGAAGATCCGCCCCTTCCAGCGGTAGCTTGTTAATCCCATGATCAGCAGTATCTCCACACCCAGATAAATAGCCACCCTTCTTCCCAGAGTGGAAAGCATCAAAAGCAGAATTACCGACGAAATACCGCAGAGGACCTTCGCCCACCGCTGCGGGGCGACTAGAAACGCGGTAACGGAAATCACCGTCACAGGGATATAGAGCCAGGTCAGAAATGAGGCTGCGGGATTCAGACGCCCACCGGTCGCCGACGCACCAAGAAATCCAATGGTGTGGGTGACGTATCCGGCAATCATGGCCAATGTGCCGGCATAGACCAGCGCGCGAGTTCTCCCATCAATGAAAAAATGGAAATCGCGCCCGAAAATTGGCTTCTCAAAAATCTCCCCAAGACAATACAGAAGCGCGGATGACAACAGCACCGCGCCAATTCCCCGTGCCAGCACGCCGGCATCCATTCCCATTGCCGCGGCCACGCTCAATTGCCCGCGCGGAAGCATCACCCAGGTATTCATCGCCCCGCCGCCGTAGCCGAGCAGCAACGACATACCCAATATCGTGGAGAACCGGGTCGGCGCCTTGCGAAACAACCAGCCCCATAACGTGTACAGGCCAGCCGCCGTCGCCACCACGCTGGCCAGCACGAATCCAAAGTCATTTCCCAGGACCCAGCTCAGCATCCCGAAAAATGCAAGCGCCGCCGGAATTACAGCGAAAAACGCCTGCCTCGGCGGCGCAAGATCATCCCCGAAAATTCGCGGACGGCCAAAAGACAGATCAACGGTTTGTGGCGCGGTTCCCATGGTTTCCGTTCACGTCGCGCAATTCCAGCGCTTCCTCAAGCGGTTTGCGCCCGTGCTAATAGTTGAACGACGTATAGACGACCGCCGTCTGCGCGGCTGCGATTACCGCTTCTATTCCGCGGTAGGCCAGCGTCTTGCCCAGGCTGCTTGGTACATACAATATGTCTCCGTCTTCCACCTTGATGTCCGCCTGCTTCCCCTTCAGGACGTGTTTCAAATCCAGGTCCAACTGCTTGTGTCCCTGTGGAATTTTCCGGATCAGCACCGCTTTGCTCAATGCCGCCTCTTTGTTCCAGCCCCCCGCCAGCGTCAGCGCCTGCATCAGAGAAATATGCTCGTCGTTGTCAATCAGGAACCCGCCGGGCTTCTTTACGTCTCCCAATATGTACACTACGCCCGCGCGGCCCACCATTATGGTGTCCCCGGGGTGAATCACTGGGTTTTGCTGAGATCCTAATTGTGCGGCCCTCGGCACCAGCCGAACCATCTCCGGATGCTGCGGATCATCCCGATGCGCGATCGATACAAGCTTACCCGCATTCGGACCAAGCCCGCCCGCCATCGCGATCAGGTCCAGCAGCCGCCGTCTTCCCATCACTGAGTAAACCCCCGGCGATTTCACCTCGCCCAGCAAGGTCGCGCCGCGTGGAGCGCTCTCCACAATCGAAACTGTTACGTGCGGCTGAAGCATGATCCCGCGCGCCTTTAATTCCGACTCGATTTTCCGTGCCGCTTCACCAGGGCTTAGGCCCGCTACTTGAATTGGCCCAAGCACCGGCAGGTTCACATCGCCCGACTCGGTCACGCGCGCCGTCGCGGTCGACAGCTCGGGCGTATCGAATACTTCCACGTCCAATACATCTTCCGCTCCAATTACGGAGCTTACTTCGGCGACCGGGCCCCGCATTTGGCCTGGGTTCGTCTGACCGTTTGCCGGCGGCCATGCCGGCAAGCAGGCGCATAGCAGGACCAGCGCCCACGCAAACTTACTTTTCGCCATCTGCCGCCCCATAGTTGCTCTGATAGCTGTAGCCGTATTTGTGGGAATAGGTGTAGTAATTCTCCAGCCGCAGGTCCACATCGTTGATTACCGCGCCGGAAATCCGCGCCCCAGCCCGCCGCAGCCATTCCCTCGTCCGCAACAGCGCTTTCTTGCGCGTGACTCCAGACCGCACCAGCACCAGCACGTTATCGGCCTGGGTCGCCAGCGCGAGCGAATCGGATACCGCCAGCACCGGCGACGAATCCAGGATGATGCGGTCATAGTCCGTTCGCCACTGCTCCAGCAGGTCCTCCATCGCTCTCGACGCCAGAATCTCTCCGGGGTTGGGCGGAATCGGCCCCCGCGTGAGTACCGTCAGCCACGGCATATCAGCAAGCGGGTGTTCATAGGCTTCTGTTCCCGACTCCTTGGCCAATATCGTTGACAAACCCCGCCGGTTGGAAAGTCCAAACTTCACGTGAGCGGTACCCCGCCGCAGGTCCGTGTCCACCAGCAGCACTTTCTCCTGACGCTGCGCAAAGGAAATTGCGAGGTTCGCCGCCGTAGTCGACTTCCCTTCCTCAGCAAAGCTGCTCGTCACCAGCAGGACCTTCGGCTCACGGTCAACTGCCGACAGCAGCACCGCCGAGCGTAGCGTGCGATATCCCTCCGCCCCCAGCGATTGTGGCGTAAGATAGCTCACCATGTCCGGCAGCAGGTTGGGCATCCCCGGCCTTGACACCGGAGTTGCGGATTTCTTATTCGTGAAATGCGGGATGACTGCCAGAGTCGGAAGATGGGAAATCGCCTCCACCTCCTCTGAAGTCTTCAGCGTGTCATCCATGTACTCCAGCAAGGCCGCCGCAAAGAGCCCAATCAGCAGTCCGCCGAGAAACCCGAAGATAACGTCCGTCCTCTTTTTCGGCAGAATCGGAGTCGGCGGGACCGTCGCGCTGTCCACGACATCCACGCTGTTTGAGTTCATCCCGGCCGTGATCCCCGCCTCCTGAAGCTTCAGATCCAGCGCGTTGTACAGCTCCGAGGCCGACTCCGCGTTGTGCTTCAGGATGTCGTATTGCGCCGCCGACTCGTTTTCCTGATACGCGGCCTTCTTCAGCGCGTCCAGACGCGATTGCATCAGGTCTTCCGTCTGGAGCGCCGTGTGGTACTCCTCGGTGAAGCGCTTGGTCAGATTGGTGATCTCCGCGTCGATGTCCTCCTGCACGCTCGCCAATTGCTGATTCAGTTCCCGCACTTTCGGATATTGCGGGCCGAATTTCGACTGCAACTGCGCTCGCTGCACCATCAGGTCCGCCTGCTGCTGCCGCAGCGAACTCAGAATCGTCCCCGGCGCGACGGAAACCAGAAGCTCCGGATTCCGGGTCTGCGCCATCTTGTACCGCGCTTCCTTCACAATCCGGTCCGCCTTCGCCTGGGAAAGCTGCTGGTTCACCGTCTCAAGGCTGTCCGTCACCAGGCTGCCGCCCTGCTCTCCCGTGGACACGATATTGTGCTTCTGCACATAGTCGGAGAACGCCTTCTGGTTGGCTTCCGCCTGCTGCTTGAGCCCCGCAAGCTGCTTCCCCAGCCAGTCGGAAATTCGCGTCGTCCCTCGGTAGCGCGCGCGCAGATCGCGCTGCATATAGGACTCCACTATCGCATTCGCCGCATCTTTGGCCACCACCGGGTCCTGGTTCTTGAAGCTCACATCCACCAGTCCCGTGTTCGGCAGCACGCTTATCTTCGTGGCCCCTTCAAACGCACCGATAATCGCCGCCCGCTGCTTCGGATTCAGTTTGCCGTTGTATGGATTCTTGGCGAATATCTCGGAAAAAGGCGGCTTGTGGTAAAGATCAAGCGCGTCAATGGCGTCCAGCGCCACCGTATCGCTCCGCATGATCTGCACCTGCGTCTGCAGTTGCATCTCCGGCATGTCAAACATGTAGTTCTGCTGGCTCATGCCAAGACCCAGGCTGTTTGAGCCACCGGGATCGATATATACCTGGCTTTTCGCCTCATACAATGGCGTTGTCGTCAATGCGTGATAGACCCCAATCGCCGTCCCTGCCAGGGCAACAATAAGGATCAGCCATTTGCGCTTGAAGAGCACCCTTGAAACATCAGCAGGCGTAACCACCAGACCTGGAGAGGCGGTACTCGCCGCCGGAGGCGCGGAAGTCGCCACCGGGATATCCGGCTGTGGTTTTTGGGCAGGGACAGTCCCTTGCATCCTGAATGTGCTCCTTGGGCCGATTCCGGCCACCCGCACCATCCACGCGCCGAGATGGCTTATTGCCCGGGTACTCTTGCAGGCCCTGGTTTCTGGGATTGGTGTGCTATGAGTGTAACCAACGAGTCATCCCTGAGCAATACAATCCAACAGGGGTTTTGTTCCATTTAGCATCACTATCGGCAACACTTGGAAAAGAAATAAATGAAAGTCCGGGTGGCCCTCTCAAGCTGGTTTGCTAGTGGGGAACACATACCCCTGACCCGCTGAACGCTGATCGCTGTACTAGAAATATCTCGGCACCGACGGATCCACCTCCACCGACCAGGCGTCGATGCCCCCATGCAGCGACTGCACCCGCTCATATCCCTGATCGCGAAGCCACGCCGTCGCGCTCATGGAACGCTGCCCGTGGTGACAAATGGCCACAATCCGCGCTCCCGTATCAAGCTCCGCCCGCGCCCGCGACTGTATCTGCCCCAGTGGAATCAACACGCTGCCCTCAATCCGTGCTTCCTCGGTTTCCCATGACTCCCGAACATCCAGCAAAACAGGCTTCTCTCCGCCGGCAGCCAATATCTCCTGCAACTCCCGCGGCGAAATCTCATAACTCAGCATGTGGTTAAGCATACATCCCTGCCCGCCGCTGTCACCCCGCCCTCCCAGCGTGATACAAGAGAGAGAGTCCCCCACTCGAAGTGTTTATGGTGAAGCAGGAAAAAGTCCTCATCGTCGAAGACGAGCCGCACGCCCTTACCGGACTCGCCGAACTCGTCGCCGGATGGGGATATCGCACGGAAACCGCCCGCGACGGCGTCGAAGCCCTGGACAAGGTGCTGGTCTGGCAGCCCGGCATCGTCGTCACCGACCTTAAAATGCCCCGCATGGATGGCCTCGACCTCCTCGAACGCCTCGGCGAGCTCAAGCAAAACCAGGCCGTCGTTGTCCTCACCGCCCAAGGCTCCATCCAGGCTGCCGTCGATGCTATGAAGCTCGGCGCTTACGACTTCATCCAGAAGCCTGTGGACGCCGTACGACTCCGTCAGATTCTCTCCAACGCCTCCCGCCAGCGCGAAACCGAGCAGGAGCTGGAAGTTACGCGCCGCAAACTGCGCGACTCCGGCGTGCTCGGCGCCCTGGTCGGCACTTCCCGCAAAATGCAGGAGATCTTCGCCCTCATCGAGCGCATCGCTCCATCCAACGTTTCCGTCCTTATTACCGGCGAAAGTGGAACCGGAAAGGAACTCGTCGCCCGTACCTTGCACTCCCTCAGCCCACGCAAAAACCACCCGTTTGTCGCCGTCAACTGCGCCGCCATTCCCGAAACTCTCATCGAAAGCGAAATCTTCGGCCACGAAAAGGGGGCTTTCACCGGGGCCATGGAGCGCCGCGCTGGCTGCTTCGAGCTCGCTGAGGAAGGCACCCTCCTGCTCGACGAAATCGGCGAAATGCCCATCGGCACCCAGGCCAAGCTGCTCCGCGTCCTTGAAGAGCGCACCCTCCGTCGCCTCGGCAGCAAAATCGAGTCGCCTGTGGACGTGCGCGTTCTCGCCGCCACCAACAAGAACCCCAGCCAGGCCGTCGCCGACGGGCATCTCCGCGCCGATCTCTTTTATCGCCTCAACGTCTTCAACATCCACATGCCTCCCCTCCGCGAGCACAAGGAGGACATTCCCGCCATCGTCGAATCCATGATTGAAGACATGAACCGCAAGCACGACCGCCATATCAGCGGCGTCGATTCAGGCATGATGCAGCGGCTCATGGCCTGCGACTGGCCCGGAAACGTCCGCGAACTCCGCAACACTGTCGAGCGAGCCGTCGTCCTTGGCGGAGATGGCTTGCTGGAGGCCCGTCACCTGCCCCACGGCTTTGGTGTGCCCATCGAAAGGCCGCCTGAATCAGCTTCCAGCGAAAACGCCGTGAGCATTGAAGTTGGCTCCACCATTGATGAAGCCGAGCGCCGCCTCATCCTCAAAACTTTGGAGTCCCACGGAAACAACAAAACCCGCGCTGCGGAAACATTAGGCATTAGCCTGAAAACGTTGCACAATAAGCTGAAGGAATACGGGAACTCCGTTACCGAAACTGCCGACGAGCAGTAGGAATTTTCGGGGTGGCCCACTCCGGGGTCCTCACGAACAGGTCTTCGTTCGCGGGGTGGACTTAAGCCCGCTTTTGGCTTGAGTGGGGAACATATCTTGAAGTAGATTCAATCAAGTCCGACTGTCGCTTTGCACCAACTGCTGCCTGTTTTATGCTTCACTCTTACATTCCGGTGCGACTGAAGACCAAACTCGCCCTCGCCATCACCATTCTGGTGTTCCTGGTGGTTTCTGTGCTCTCCTGGCTTTACATCGGCCAGTTGCTTCAGCAGCACATCGAGCGCTCCTACAATTCCACAGACATATTGACCCATCAGCTTTTGTTCACCACCCGCCAGGCTCTCGAAATCAACCTGCCCAAGCAGACCATCGACGTCAACGACCCCGCCTCCGTACACGCCGCTGTCGCCAATTCTCTGCGCAACGATCCCGCCTTGCACGCCTTCACCAACTCAGTCATTAACTATGTGCCAACCGTCTTCGACATCGCCATTGTCGATCGTGATGGACGCGCCCTCGTCACCGCGCCCAATCCCGCGCTCGAAGACACCATCCTGCCCAAACGTCCCGACTACGCCACTCTGCGCGGCCACTCCCTTATCGACACTTTGAAAATCGTCTTCGGGCCGCCTCGCGTCTATAACGTCGCCCTCGAACTCGACCGAAACAATCAGCCCTTCCTCAATATCCAGATCGGCATCCGCACCACCTTCCTCGAAAACGCCCTTCGCCCCTGGCTTATTGAGGCCATCAGTTACGCCAGCCTCGCCATCCTGCTCTCGCTCATCGCGGCGGCCTTTGTCGCCAACCTCGCCCTCGCTCCCATCGCCCAGATCAGCGCCCGCCTCGACGCGCTCCAGGCAGCCGCCGACGCTTCCGGCCCCTCCATCGAGCCATCCTCCGAGCCCCCGGCCCTGCCCTCCGGAGATACCGTCGTCCAGGTCTCCCACAAAATCGAGCGCCTCGGACGACGCATGAAAAATGTGGAAGAGGTCTTCTCCGCCCTCAAGGAAAACCTCGACCAGATCCTCTCCAACCTCCAGGACGGCATGATGCTCTTCACCCGCGACGCCCGCGCCGTCCTTGTCTCCCGCTCCGTCGAGCGCTTCCTCTCCGTGGACCGCGACCAGATCCTCGGCGCTTCCGTCCACGAAATCTTCGACCGCAAGACCCTGCTCGGCCGCACCGTCCGCCAGGCCTTCGCCGCCGGACTCTCCATCGTCCAGGAGGAGCTGACCACCGAAACCGGCCGCCGCGTCGAAATTTCCCTCGACTTTATCCACGACGACCGATCGGCGGACCAAAGCCACTCCCTCGGCGCGCTGCTCACCCTCCATGACCTCGAATCGGTTCGCGAAATCGAAAGCGAGCTTGAAGTCTCCCGCCGCATGGCCGCCATCGGACGCCTCACTTCCGGCGTCGGTCACGAGGTCAAGAACCCCATCAACGCCATCGTTGTGCATCTGGAACTGCTGCGCAGCAAGATGAACTCAAACTCCGGGGCCGAGCGACACCTTGAAGTCATCCAAAGCGAAATCCAGCGCCTTGACCGCGTCGTCCAGACCCTCGTCGACTTCTCTCGTCCCGTCGAACTACGTCTTCAGGACGAGGACCTGCGCTCCATCGTCACCGGCGTCCTCATGCTCGCCTCCGCCGAGTTGGAGACCCGCAAGATTACCGTGCGAAGCTCCGTCCCCGACCACCCCGTCAACGTCCGCATCGATGCCGATCTCATCAAGCAGGCCCTCCTCAATATCGTCATCAACGGCGCGCAGGCCATGGCCAACGGAGGTGAGCTTTCCGTCCGACTCACCGAGGACCCCCGCACAGCCATCCTCAAAGTCGAGGACCACGGCGAAGGAATCCCCAGCGAAATTCGCGACCGCATCTTCGACCTCTACTTCACCACCAAGCGCGAGGGAAGCGGCATCGGTCTCGCCATGACGTACCGAATTCTGCAACTCCATCACGGACATCTTGACGTAGAATCGAAGCTGGGGAAGGGATCTACCTTCACATTGCGTATTCCGGCAATTCCTCCATCTGACCCGGGGCCGCGCGGCCCTGCGGTGGAGGCGAA
>DASTXK010000002.1:0-3723 GCA_035765555.1 Acidobacteriaceae bacterium | reverse complement strand
TGAAGGGCCGGCAGTTTGCTCCGCAGGGCGCGGACTGGGACAAGGCCGTGAGCGAGTGGCGCAAGCTGGCGTCAGACGAGGGCGCGAAGTATGACCGCGAACTGGTGATTCCGGCGATTGAGCTTGCTCCTTACGTGACGTGGGGCACGAGTCCGGGCATGGTGGTCCCGGTGACGGACGCGGTGCCTGATCCGGCGGCTGCGAAGAGCGATTCCGACCGGCGCGGCTTTGAGCGCGCGCTGGAGTACATGGACCTGAAGGCCGGGACTCCGATGGATGAAATTGCGATTGACCGCGTGTTCATTGGGTCCTGCACCAACGCGCGCATTGAGGACCTGCGCGCGGCGGCGAAAGTAATCACGGGCCATCATGTGAATGCGAAGGTGCGGGCGATGGTGGTCCCCGGATCGCAGAAGGTGAAGGCGCAGGCGGAGAAGGAAGGGCTGGACGGGATTTTCCGCGCGGCGGGATTTGAGTGGCGCGAGCCGGGATGCTCGATGTGTTTGGGGATGAATCCGGACATTTTGCAGCCGGGCGAGCGCTGCGCTTCCACCAGCAACCGTAACTTTGAGGGCCGCCAGGGGCGCGGCGGACGGACACATCTGGTGAGTCCCATGATGGCAGCCGCGGCGGCGATCACCGGACACTTTACCGATGTAAGAACGTGGGAATTCAAAAAGGAAGAGGTGACGGCGTAATGCAGTCGTTTCGCACGCTTACTTCAGGAGTGATGCCGCTGGATCGCGTGAATGTGGACACGGACCAGATCATTCCCAAGCAGTTTTTGAAGCGCATTGAGCGCACCGGCTACGGAGAATTTTTGTTCTTCGACTGGCGGCAGGACAAGAACTTTGAGTTGAACGATGCGCGGTATCGCGGCGCGCAGATTCTGGTGGCGGCGAAGAACTTCGGCTGCGGGTCGTCGCGCGAGCACGCGGCGTGGGCGCTGTCGGACTATGGTTTCCGCTGCGTGATTGCGCCGAGCTTCGCGGATATTTTTCACTCGAATGCGGGGAAGAACGGAATCCTGCTGGTGACGCTGCCGGAAGAGCAGGTGCAGACGCTGCTGGAGCGCGCGGCGCAGGTTCCGCATTACAAGCTGACGGTTTCGCTGGAAGACCAGACGGTGAAGGACGAAGAAGGATTTTCGGCGTCATTCACGGTTGATCCTTTCCGGCGCGATTGCCTGCTGCAGGGGCTGGACGATATCGGATTGTCGCTGCGGCACGAGGGCGAACTCGACAAATTTGAACAACAGCACGACGCGGCCTTCTGGGTCGCTCCCAAACCGGAAGGGACAGCGCACGCATGAGCAGTGAGAAAGGCAACGGGCAGGCGAAGCATAATTCCATTGCATTGACGGAGGGGCCGAACCGCGCTCCGGCGCGGGCGATGCTGCGGGCGGTGGGATTTTCGCGTGAGGACCTGGGCAAGCCGATCATCGGTATTGCGAATACGTGGACGGAGATTGGGCCGTGCAATTTTCATCTGCGCTCGATTGCCGAGGCGATCAAGCAGGGCATTCGCGAGGCGGGCGGGACGCCGATGGAGTTCAACACCATCACGATTTCCGACGGCATTACGATGGGCACCGAAGGCATGAAGGCCTCGCTGATCAGCCGCGAGGTGATTGCCGACTCCATTGAGCTTGTCGCGCGGGGAAATTTGTTCGACGGGCTGGTGGCGATTGCCGGATGTGATAAGAACCTGCCGGGAACGGTGATGGCGCTGGCGCGGCTGGATATTCCTTCCCTTATGCTTTACGGCGGATCGATTGCGCCGGGACACTTGCACGGCAAAGACCTGACGGTGCAGGACGTGTTCGAAGCGGTCGGCTCGCACGCGGCGGGCAAGCTGGACGATGCGGGCCTGGAAGCGGTGGAAACCCATGCGTGTCCGGGAGTGGGCGCGTGCGGCGGGCAGTTCACGGCGAACACAATGGCGATGGCTTGCGAGTTTCTGGGGATTTCGCCGATTGGGCTGTCGGGAGTTCCGGCGTTCCTGCCGGCCAAGCTGGCAGCGGCGCGCGAGGCCGGGCGCGTGGTGATGGACGCGGCGAAGAAAGGGCTGAAGCCGAGCCAGATCATCACGAAAAAATCGTTGCAGGCGGCAATTGCCAGCGTTGCGGCGTCGGGCGGATCGACCAACGCGGTGCTGCACTTTTTGGCGATTGCGAATGAGATGGGGATTCCGCTGTCGGTGGATGATTTTGACCGCATCAGCAAGCAGACTCCGCTGATTTGCGATATGAAGCCGGGCGGCCAGTATGTGGCGGCGGATTACCAGGCGGCGGGCGGCAGCCGGCTTTTGGCGAAGCGGCTGATCGACGCGGGCCTGATCGATGGGAACGGGTGGAACATTTCCGGCAAGACGCTGGCGGAGGAAGCAGCCGCGGCTGAGGAGACTGCTGGGCAGAAGGTGATCCACACGATTGAGAAGGCGCTGAAGCCGACGGGCGGGCTGGTGATTCTGAAGGGGAACCTTGCGCCCGAGGGCTGCGTGATTAAAGTTGCGGGCCACGAGCGGCCGGAGCATCGTGGGCCGGCGCGCGTTTTTGATTGCGAGCAGGATGCGTTTCACGCCGTGGAGTCGGGCCAGATCAAGCCGAACGATGTGATCGTGATCCGTTATGAAGGGCCGCGGGGCGGACCGGGCATGCGCGAGATGCTGGCCGTAACGGCGGCGGTCGTGGGCATTCCGGAGTTGAGCGAGACGGTCGCGCTGCTGACCGATGGGCGTTTTTCCGGAGCGACGCGCGGGCTGATGGCCGGGCACGTTGCGCCGGAAGCCGCGGTGGCCGGGCCGATTGCCGCCGTGCGCGAAGGCGACGTGATTCACTTTGATATTCCGAACCGGAAATTGTCGGTGGAGCTTTCTGACGAGGAAATTGCGGCGCGGCTGAAGACATGGAAGAAGCCGGAGGCGAAGTTCAAGCGCGGCGTGTTTGCGAAGTACGCCAATTCGGTTTCGTCGGCGGCACAGGGCGCGGTCACGCATTAAGAGGATGAGGCCGGATGTCGAAGTCTGGAAATTCGGTGAGCGGCGGCTGGGCGCTGGGCATGGCGATTGCGGTCGTTCTCTCCTGGTCGAGAAACGGCAGCATTCTATGGTGCATTCTTCATGGAATTTTGAGCTGGATTTACGTCATCTATTTTGCGATTACCCGGTGAAGATTCAGGTGCGGAGATAAATATGGAGAAGGGAAAGTCCAATCGGCTGAAGTTGACAGGCTCTGAGATTCTTTGGGCGACGCTGGAAGGCGAAGGCGTGCGCGAAATCTTTGGGTATCCCGGCGGGGCCATTCTGCCGGCGTATGACGCGCTGCGGAAGTTTCCCATCCGCCACATACTGGTGCGGCACGAGCAGAGCGCGGCGCACATGGCGGATGGTTACGCGCGCGCTTCAGGCAAAGTGGGCGTGGCCATTTCCACCTCGGGGCCGGGCGCGACCAACATGGTGACGGGCATCGCGACGGCCATGATGGATTCTGTTCCGCTGCTCTGCATCACGGGCCAGGTTTCGAGCAAGGTGCTGGGAACGGATGCTTTTCAGGAAGTGGACATCACGGGCGTCACGCTGCCCGTGACGAAGCACAATTATCTGGTGACGCGGGCAGAGGACATCGCTCCGGTGATTCGCGAGGCGCTGATGGTGGCGCAGGCGGGCAGGCCGGGGCCGGTGCTGGTGGACATTACGAAGGACGCGCAGCAGGGGACGGCGGAG
>DASTXK010000001.1:0-2106 GCA_035765555.1 Acidobacteriaceae bacterium | reverse complement strand
CTTGATCTGCTCACCGTGGACGGCCACGTCTATCCACAGGTGGATTCGCTGCCCTCGGGCGCGCGCTACCGCGAGCCCAAGGTTCTGAGCATGAATGACAAGGACGGGACCTTCTGCGACGCGAGCAAGCAGGCCGGGCCGGCCATTATCGAGCCGCGCGCCTCGCGGGGGCTGGCGGTCGGAGACCTGTTCAACAACGGAGAGATGGATGCCGTGGTTGAGGACATCGACGGCATTGCCATGCTTCTGAAGAACGAGGGCGTTCCGGGTCGGCATTGGGTGAGCTTCGAGCTGGCCGGAACCAAGAGCAACCGGCTGGCCATTGGCGCACGGCTCAAGCTGACCGCGGGCGGCGTGACCCAGACCGCCCAGATCCACAGTGGCGGCAGCTATCTCTCGCAGAATGATCTTCGCGTCCACTTCGGGCTTGGCTCAACCACCAAAATTGACACACTCGTTATAACTTGGCCCTCGGGTCATGTGGACACCATCCATAATCTGGAGGCGGACAAATTTTACTCCGTGCTGGAGGGGAGCGGCATCGTCCCGGCAGCAAAGATCGCGCCGGTGAAGGCGAGCGATCAGCATTCAGCCGTCAGCGGCAAATAGCCTACTCTCTGTCGGCCGCCCAGAACCGTGGAATCTGCAGTTTCCAGCACATTCTGTGGAATCGTATGTGAGAAATCGTTTTTTGCTTTAGAATGTGTTCGATACGGCGGCGATTTTTTAGCGCATTGACCCGGCTGAATTTGGCTGGTTCGTTTCTGGATCGCCCCATTTGCATTGCAGCCAAACAAGGGCTAAGATGCCGCAATCGTAGTGCTGAAGCAAACGATAAGAAATGAAAGTACAGCCTAAAGACGCGCTGTCCGCAAGCGCCGCCAGCGCGGTGAACCCGCCCGCCCCTCACGCCTTCACTCCTCAGATGATTCGCGCGCGGATCGGCAAATTGTGCGTGGCCATCACGGGCGCGACCCCGGCGGAAATGCTCGACAGAGCCACGGAAGCGGCCCGCGAGAACAATTTCCTCGAATTCCGGCTTGATTATCTCTCCAGCCCGCTCGCCGCACTGCCCAAGCTCAAGCAGTTTCTCAACAGCCGCAGCGAGCTGACCGCCATCGCCACCTGCCGCAGGGCCTCGACCGGAGGCAAGTTCAAGGGCACCATCGCCGCCGAACTGGAGATTCTGGAAAAGGCCGCCGCTTCCGGGTTCCACCTTATTGATGTGGAGTTGCAAACCGCCGAGTCGATGAAGAAGGCCCAGATGCAGAAGCTGCGGAGTTACGGCGCGGCC
Organism: Acidobacteriaceae bacterium; assembly: GCA_035765555.1. Taxonomy (GTDB): domain Bacteria; phylum Acidobacteriota; class Terriglobia; order Terriglobales; family Acidobacteriaceae; genus Silvibacterium. Next base: position 812 of record DASTXK010000001.1, on the reverse strand, counting down.
CTCATCATCAGCTATCACGATTTTGAAACGACGAAGGACCTGGACAAAATCTTCGCGCGCATCAAGCCCTTCGAGCCGGAGTTTATCAAGGTCGTCTCGACGGCGAAGCACTTGGCCGACAACGTCGCCATGATGCACTTTCTGGAGCGAACCCGCGACCTGGCAAGTGTCATAGGCATCGTCATGGGCGACCAGGGAATCATCAGCCGCGTGCTTGGCCTGCGCGCCGGATCGGTGTTCACCTTCGCGGCGGCGACGCTGGGCGAAGAGACCGGGCCGGGACAGATCGCCGCGCGCACCCTGCGGGAAACCTACAGGATCGACCAGCTTGACGCGGCAACCAAGGTCTATGGAGTGGCTGGGAACCCTATCAAGCACTCGCTCAGCCCGCTCATGATGAACACCGCCTTTCGTCGCGAGACGGTGAACGGTGTCTTTCTGGCGCTCCAGGCGACGCGGCTCAGCGACCTGATGACGCTTGTGAAAGAGGTCCCGATCAGCGGGCTTGCCGTCACCATGCCGCTGAAGGCGGAAATTTTGAAGCATCTGGAGAGGACTGATCCGCTTTCGGAAAAGGTGGGAGCGTGCAACACCGTTGTCCGGTCCGCCGACGGAAAGCTCTACGGCTTCAATACGGATGTGGCCGCGGTGGTGCGTCCGCTGGAGCGGCGGCTGCCGCTGAAGGGCGCTCGGGTGCTGGTGATGGGTGCGGGCGGCGCGGCGCGGGCAGCGGTTTTCGGCCTCAAGGAAAAGGGCGCGGAGGTCTTCGTCATGAACCGCACGCCCGAGGCTGGGCAGAAGCTCGCCCGCCA